>CAYVDX010000130.1:0-8362 GCA_964450485.1 uncultured Calditrichaceae bacterium | reverse complement strand
GAAAAAAACAGGTTCAGGCGGCAACGGATTAAAAAACATGCAGTTGCGCGCCGAAAAGCTCGCCGGCAGCGTTGATTTTTTCCCGAATCCGCCCGGCGGCACACTGGTGCAATTTTCCGCGGAAATCCCCCGAATGGGGAATTGATTTCCGGGTAATAATGTTGTTTATTGAATAAGGTTATACAAAGTTGTGTCTGGATAATAATTTCAGCCATTTTTTAGGCCGCGCAACGATCTCAAAAAGGAAAACAAATGATTACCGTATCCATCGTTGAAGATGACCCGGATATTCGCGAAAGCCTGGCGTTATTAATCAACGGCACCCCCGGCTTTGCCTGCATCGCTGCCTACAATTCCTGTGAAAAAGCAATCAAGGGGATTGTGAAAGAAATTCCCGATATCGTGTTGATGGATATTGGCTTGCCGGGCATGTCCGGGATTCAGGGCATCCGCATTTTGAAGGATAAACTGCCGGATATTGATATTCTCGTGCTCACCATTCAAAGCGAGAGCGAGACCGTATTCGACGCTTTGTGCGCCGGCGCCAGCGGATATTTGATGAAAGATACGCCGCCGGCCCAATTGCTGGACGCCATTCGGGAAAGTTATGACGGCGGCGCGCCAATGAGCACGCGAATTGCCCGGCTGGTGGTTG
Organism: uncultured Calditrichaceae bacterium; assembly: GCA_964450485.1. Classification (GTDB taxonomy): domain Bacteria; phylum Calditrichota; class Calditrichia; order RBG-13-44-9; family J075; genus JACKAQ01. The sequence continues at coordinate 7,707 of CAYVDX010000130.1, read as the reverse complement.
AAAGTTTCAAGATTACACAGCAAACCTCATTAACCAATCGGGAAACCGAAGTGCTGACACATCTTTGCAAAGGTAAAAGCTATAAAATGATCGCGGATGATCTGTTCATCAGTGAAGAAACCGTGCGGCGGCATATCAAAAATATTTATCGAAAATTAGAAGTGCATTCCAAATCCGAAGCCGTGGCCAAAGCGTTTAAGGAACGGTTGGTCAATTTGTAACTGAACCGAAAAGGAATGGCGATCAACTCTTACGTTTTATCGTGGATCTTTTACGTTGTTGTTTTTGTTTAACATAGATCGCCTTGTGCCCATAGCTGTCAACCACCCGCTCATCGATATTAAAGGCGTCAACCGCCTTGATCAACTCACCCAATTTGCGAAATCCATAAATCCGGGCGTCAAACGACGGGAATTGATTGGTGATTTTTTGCCCGACATTTCCAAGATGCGCCCAGCCGTCTTCATCCGCCACCGCCTCGACGGCGTCGCGTAAAATTCGCAGCAATTTGCGATCATTCTTCAGCGAAGTTTTTTTCGCGGGACGACGGCCGTTTGTTTTTCCGGCGGTTGCCGGCGTTGCCGCTTCCTCATCCTCGCTTTTGAGAATTTCGGTGTAAATAAATTTATCACAGGCGCTCACAAAGGAATTCGGCGTTTTTTGTTCGCCAAACCCATAAACGGTGACGCCCGATTCCCGGATGCGCGAGGCCAAGCGGGTAAAATCACTGTCGCTGGAAACGATGCAAAAGCCGTCAAAGCGATTGGTGTAGAGCAAATCCATCGCGTCGATAATCATGGCGCTGTCAGTGGCGTTTTTGCCCACAGTGTAGCGAAACTGCTGAATGGGCTGGATGGCATGTCCCAGCAGCACCACTTTCCAGCTTTTTAGATTCGGCAGGGTCCAATCGCCATAAATTCGCTTAACGCTGGCCGTGCCATATTTGGCAATTTCCGCGAACAGCGGTTCCACAATTTGCGGAGAAGTGTTATCCGCGTCGATCAGCACCGCCAAACGCTGTTGTTTGATGTCTGTTTCTGTCATTTTTTTTCCTTAAATTTTAACTTTTTACTTCTCATTTCCGTTGCGGAAGCAGACGAAAGTCTGCACGCCACTTTTTACTTTTTACTTTTCACTTAACTCCGCCATAGGATATCCCGGTCAAATCGGCCATTTCCCGGTTAAAGGTTGTCAAATCATCCGCACAGAATTGGCTGAGATGGGTGTGCCCGCAAGCTCGCGCCATCACTTGCATTAGCTCCACCGAGGCCAGGAAAAAACGCTTGAGTTGCAGCGCGGAAATCTGAATATCCAACCGCCGGCGCAGATGGGGTTTTTGCGTGGCAATGCCCACCGGGCAATTATTGGTATGACAGGCGCGCATGGCCTGGCAGCCAATGGCTTGCATCGCTGAATTTGAAACGGCAATGCCGTCCGCGCCCAGCGCCAATGCTTTGATGAAATCCGCGGGCGTGCGCAAACCGCCGGTGATGATCAGGGTGATGTCCTGTCGCCCGCGCTTGTCCAAATGCCGCCGGGCGCGCGCCAACGCCGGAATGGTCGGCACGGAAATGTGATCGCGAAAAATCATCGGCGCCGCGCCGGTGCCGCCCCCGCGGCCGTCTAAAATGATGTAATCAACGCCCACGCGAATCGCCGCGTCGATGTCTTCTTCGATGTGATTCGCGGAAAGCTTGAAGCCGATGGGAATCCCACCGCTGACATCGCGAACCTCATCGGCAAAATGGCGGAAATCATCCTCGCAATCAAAATCGACAAAACGCGGCGGCGAAATGGCCGGCTGCCCTTCGGGAATGTTGCGCACCCGGCTGATTTTCCCTTTATTTTTATGCCCGGGCAAATGTCCGCCGGTGCCGGTTTTGGCGCCCTGCCCGCCCTTGAAATGGAAGGCTTGCACTTTTTTCACTTTGTCCATGCTAAACCCGAATTTCGCGGAGGCCAGTTCATAAAAATAACGGCTGTTTTCGGCGTTTTCTTCCGGCAGCATTCCTCCTTCGCCGGAACAAATGCCGGTGCCGGCCATTTCCGCGCCGCGCGCCAGGGCAATTTTCGATTCCTCCGAAAGCGAGCCGAAACTCATGTCCGAAACAAAGATGGGAATTTCCAAATGCAGCGGTTTTTTTGCGTTCGGCCCGATGATCAACTCCGTGCCAACCGCGACGTCTTCCAACAACGGCTGCCGGGCTAACTGAGCGGGCAGCACCTGGATATCATCCCATTTTGGGAGCAATTCAGAACTGACGCCCATGGAGGCAATCGGCCCGTGATGCCCGTCTGTTTCCAAACCGACCTCTCCACGACGATGAATCTCCGCGGTTTTCGGCTCTTCCGGGGTCGAGTGCGCAGCTACGTACGCGCCTAAATAAGCGTCTCGGTCAATGTGAATGGGATGATTTTTCTCAAACGCTTCAATTTCCCTTTCATCGATCCAAACCTTGCCTTTTTCAATCACCGCCGTGAATTTGTGCAGCGCTTCTTCATTGTTGTATTCGCTGACGCCGGTATCATAGCGATAATCCCAAAAGTGCACCCCGCAAACCAGGTTGTGCCCGTCGATGAATCCATCCGCCAAAAGCGCCCCGCGATGATGGCAGCGCCCGAAAAGCACCGACACATTGTCATCATAGCGAATGATGACCAAATCCGTGTTTCGCACCAGCGCATACGCCGGTTGGCGGTCTTCCAGCTTGTCCCAATCGTGGATGGCGACCTTCTTTTTCATGTTTTTCCTATATGTTTGTGTGGACATTAATAATTGATGTTACGCGCTTTTGAATCTGTTTTACGCGAGGCAGAGCCTCACAGAGAGCGTTTCACCGCAGAGCGGTGAAACGAGACTTTAAACACTCGCTGCGGTGCTCCGCGCCGCAGTGTTCGCTGCGAGGCTCTGCCTCGCGTAACATGAATGAACAAAACACTGTGAATATTTATAATTATAACAAAAAACAACAGGTTGGTTGATAAAAAAACCTCTACAGCAAAGCATCAGCCGATCAATGTTTTAGAAGCATTGATCGCACTGTTGAGAAAATTTTGAACCTGTTCAATTTGCTGACCGGATGGGGCTTCAGTGACGATGCGATCGGCCGTTAAAATAGCGCCGACCCAGCCTTGGGTGTGCCAGCGACCGTTTCCGGCCAACGTTGGCAGCGCAATTTTACCCGGGTCGGGATACGGCCACGGCGTCACATAAAAATAAGGCATTGAATACCCGCCATCCCCCGGGGAAAGCCCCACGCCGATGCTTTTCGCGTGTTCCGGGTTTTCATTTTCCACCACGGTGATCAACGCCGCAATATCAAAATGATGCGGCCAGCAGCGAATGACGGATACATTCGGGTAAGCGTTTTGCAACCCGCTCAACAGCAGATGCGCATTCCCGAAATATTTGCCCAATTCCGCGAAAGCCTGTGCCGGCCGCGGACAAAATGCGCATCCATCTTTCACGGTATGATGGGGAATTTCAAAATGCATTTTCAGCGACAGCGAATCGCTGTCAATGCCTTGCGCGCGAAGTTGGTTTTTAGCCCATGCGAGGGCGTCCGGCAGCGTTTTTCCGTCTAATTTTAATTGATCCGTAATGCCGCCATCGCCACTGAGCAGCGATAAACAAAAATCCGCCGGCCGAAGCGCGCCGCGAATACTTCCGTGCTTCCCAAGCGGCTCTCCCGCCAGTGCTTGCTGTGCTGGCAGCCAGGTCAGACTGGTGTGGCTGTCGTCGGCTTTTTCCGGTAAAAGATATTTGCCCATTGCCGCAATCACCTGCGCGGCGTGATGCAATTGCAAACGGGCGTCGGGCAACATCTCCCATGAAATAGCCTGGAATATACGCCATTTCTCAACCGTCATTTCATGGAGCGCCATTTTGACCACCGTGTTTTGGAGTAGGATTTTAGCAGAGTGATATTAATGATTTTTGGAAGGATTACCAATAGAAAAAGGATAAAACATGCTAAAATATGGCGCGCAAAAAAGATTATCGCTACCGAAAAGCTTTGCGAACGAATGTTGAATCTAAAATGAGATGGGTGTAATGCCCGATGACAAACGCCGCCGTAAAAATCCAACGCTCGACCATGAATTTCAGGACATTTCCCCATGAAAAGCCTGAAAACCAACTGTTTTTTGCGCGAAAATACTCCCAGGTAATCGCAAAAATGACCGCGAAAACCCAGGGCGTGATCCGCCAATGCGTCCACCCCCGATGTTTGTGCAGCAGCGGGACAATGGCGACCAACGCTAAAATTGCCAACATTTGATACGCCTGTAACATGAATAGCAGCCCAAACCCCACAAAAACGGCGCGATAAAAATATTTTCGCGGTTTGGAATCGATATCGATATCCGGGAAAACGGCCATCAACCAGGCAAAGCTGACAACCACGAGCAAGGTTCGAAAATCACCGTCACGCAGGGGATGATGAACAAATGTTTCGATGGCTGTGAGCGACAATTCCACCTGTCCGCTGAAAATCGCCAACAAACCGACGCCCGCGGCGGACACGCTGGCCGCCCGGGAATGTGCGGGATAGTTTATGATTCGACTCCTCTCATTTTGGGAAATTTACACGTCCCTGAAAAAACGTTATTTCTTTCCGAAAAACCGGGTACCATGCCGTTCGTCTTCTTTAAAAACCATCGTCTGCAAGTCACTTGAAAACCGTTGGAAAGCAGGTTGTCTAAATCGTAAAATACGCTGAATTTCGATCGCAACACGCTTTTTTTAAGGTCTTTTTTCATTAATAATGTGTATCGGCAGTTAGCATTGATATTTTTACGCGATAAATAATGATCAAGAAAAGTCGTTGGCGAAATGGGATAAAAACTCAATAAAAACAGTTGTTTACAACACAAACCAAAAAAATCATTTTATGGCATATTTCCGAGAAAAAAACGGATACTTTCCCGGTAATGTCATCCATTATCCAAAAAATAAATAGCGACACTTTACTTGCTAAAGATTTGTCCGACAATTGTAACTGAAGCCATGAACAGTTTATCAGCGAGGAACGCGCATTGTTAATGCAACAGATTAAATAATCCATCACAAATTTAGCAATAACTTCAACCGGATAAATCTCGAAAAACAGGGAAGTCAGATATTTACCTGGGAATTTGCCAAAACATTTAGGGTCGAATCATAAAACATGGAGGTTGTTAATGAAGAACCCATTCCGTATCACCGGCATATTTTTTAGCCTTGGCTTTGCGATCGCTCTACAGGGCTGCACCATGGTCCAAACGTCATACAAATCCTATGATCGCGATTACTTTCCTTATGGCGGACGCGGAGAAAGTGAACCCCGTGGAGAAACAACCATCGAAGCAGCCGGGGAAAACAAACCGGAAATCAGCACGGTGAATATCGCCAATTTTCAGTCTGACGGCGCAATGAAATATCAAAAATTGGTCAGCCGAAAAGCGCGGCGTTATCAAATCGATTACTACCTGATGCTGGCAATTGTTCAGGCTGAATCGGCGGGAAATACAAAAGCGATCAGCACGGCAAATTGCCGGGGATTAACGCAACTGCACATCCGGACAGCCCGGCAGTATGACAGCAGCTTAACCCTGAACGACCTGCACAACCCGGAAACGAACCTGGAGATTGCCTCGCGGCACATGGCCTATTTGAGAAAGCAGATTCGCCAACATTTTCCCAACGCGACGCTGCTGGATCGCGTCAAGCTGCTGGCGGCTTCCTGGAACGCCGGCTTGGGACGCGTTAAACGCTCCGGCGGCATTCCGAATATCGTGGAAACCCAACAATTTACCCGGCGTGTTTTAAGCCTGTATCGCAAATATCGCTGGGGCGCGTAACTTGCCTTTTTAGTCGCTTCTTTTTTAGATTCAAAAAAATACACCACTTAAATAAGGGCGTTCGATTGAACGCCCTGTGCTTTTCGCCCAAGATAAACAAATCTTCTCTTCCGTTGTTTTTCTTGTGAATATTTTAGCACAATTGTCATCATGCCGGAATGCAACTTTGACGATAATAAAAACTTAATCGGTTGTTATTAAAGGAAATCAGGTAGAGGTGATCATGGATGACAAATTTGAAATCGCAAAAACAAGCCCTTTTGATCCGGTTTTCTTAATCGGTGAATCTCAATCCCGCACATCGTTGCTTTCAAATTTTTTTAAAAAGAATTTTGACGTTCGGTGGGGTTTCCTCAATGATTGCATTGCCAAATTTCACAATTTACTGCCTGAATATGGCAATCTTCGCAAAGCGGGAAATCTCCGCAGGCTTATTTCGGACCTGTTAGCTGAAACGCCGGTCAACCGTTGGTGCAACGCGCATCGATCATCTGTTGACCTTGATGAACTCATGGCAAAAACAGCCGCCGCAACTTACGAGGATGCATTGTTTGCGATTTTTTTACCAACGCGCGACGCGCTCACGCCAGCCAATCAGTATCATTTTGAAAAGGTCGGAAATTACCAGGTTCACCTCCCAATTGTCGCCAAAATATTCCCGGCTGCCCGATTTATTTACCTGGTTCGCGATGGCCGCGACGCCGCCATCACGGATTTTCACAAACCGTTTTCGATACGCAACACCGCGATAGCCGCTCTAAAATGGAAATCGCATGTGGAATCTGCCTCGCGTTTTATCGACGGCTTGCCAACGCAGCGAGCCATAAAAATCCACTTTGAAGCATTGCTCAATGCGCCGGAATCCGTTCACGAATTGTTGATTAATTTTTTACAAATCGCGGACCAGGATAAACAACGATTTGACGATTTCCGGGAATATACGCAACAACATGCGATCCGAAATTACCCGGGACGTTGGATGCAGGAATTTACGAATGAAGATGTCGTAACATTTGAGAATATCGCCGGCAATTTATTAAAGTCAAATGGATATCCGATATATTCCCAGTGTGAGCGTTTTTCTGATGACGACATAAAATCAACGGACGATCCCGCGACGGCGATCATTTCGCCGCCAATCACAATTTTGAATTGAAACCGTAAAATCGCTGTAAAAAAAAGGCCCGAACAGAATCGGGCCTTTTTAAAAAATGCTTACGATCTCATAAAACAACTCAGATCGCTTCGTCCGGCGTTACCGCTGATTTTTCCCGCAGTTCATTATCAAGCATGTACAAACCAACGCCCTCATCGCCTATCAGCCGCAATTTATCTAAAATCGTTGTCATTTGCTTTTCTTCTTCCACCTGCTCATCGACAAACCACTGGAGCAAATTTTGCGTGGCAAAATCGTTCTCATCCCTGGCGATTTGCATGATTTCATAAATGGATTTAGTGACTTTTTTCTCCTGATTCAGCGCCGTTTCAAACAATTCGGAATATTTGGAAAATTCCTGCCGAGGCGGCTCAATGCCCGGGGAAATCGCCTGGCCTTCCGCTTCATTCACGAAGCGAAAAATCTTCATCATGTGCATGCGTTCTTCCTCGGACTGGTTGTAAAAAAACGCCGCGCTTCCCTCAAAACCTTTTTGGTCACACCAGGAGGCCATCGCTAAATAATAAGCCGAAGCATGAGCTTCCATTTCTATTTGTTTATTTAATGCGTCGTTAATTTTTTTTGATAACATTTCTCGCTCCTTTTTTTGATGTTTTTATTCAGTACCGGACACTTTTAGGAAAGGGGGGCAAAAGCGGAGCTTTAGGGGAAAATAACGTTACAAAGCGGGAGCTTTGTAACGAGAATCG
>CAYVDX010000129.1:0-8365 GCA_964450485.1 uncultured Calditrichaceae bacterium | reverse complement strand
CTCGCCGCCCAATGCCACGATCTTGTTCGCCAAAAACTGGGCGTGCATCTGTTCATCGGCGATTTCCGTTAGAAAAAACTGGGCAAGCTGGGGACGATAGGGCCCATTTGACTTTGCGGCATAAGTCAAATACTGGATAATCGCGCTGAGTTCATTGGCGAGATCTTCATTTAAATGCTTGATGAGTGTTGCTTTATCCATCATTTTCTCCTCTGTTTATCGGTTAGGATGAGTGTTGCGTTTCGGTTACCTTTTATTTACAACTTCAGTACCGGACACTTTTTAATCGAGGGCTGTATTGCATGAATTTGAAGCAGAGCTTCCCTGAAAATCGTGTTGCAATCCCGGCGCTCCGGGATGCAACAAGTATCGACAAAAATCAGCCATTCTCGTTACAAAGCTCCCGCTTTGTAACGTCATTTTCCCCTAAAGCTCCGCTTTTTGACCACCTTTCTCAAAAGTGTCCGGTACTGAATTTACAACCCGGAAAATTAAAATATTTCGCGGTATATCCAATTCCAATTTTTTTTTATTGATTTTTAGGATTTATGGAATTAACTTGTAAGCAAGTGATTACTTGAAGAAAGTGCATCGATGAAAAGAGAATCCACGGAAATTCGCCAGGAACAAATCAAAAAAGCGGTTTTGGAAATTCTATCTACGGAAGGGCTTCAACGCCTGTCAACCCGGAATTTGGCCGGCAAGGTGGGCATCAGCGAAGGCGCGCTGTTTCGCCATTTTAAAAGCAAACGCGATATACTTCTGGCAATTATGCAGGATGTGCATCGCGATTTGTTGGGTAACCTGCGAAAAATTTCTTTGAGCCATCTTCCGGCGGAAGAACGCTTGTTTAAATTTCTCTGCACGCATGTCAAGTATCTGATCGAAAATAAAGGCATTACCATCTTGCTGTTTTCCGAGGCGGCCCACATGAATGACGCCGAATTAAAACAGCATTTGTTCAAAATCCTGACAGAAATGCGCCAATATATCAGCAAAATTATTCAGGACGGGATCGTTGAAGGTGATTGGGATAGTCGCCTGAAAGTGGAAAATGTGGCGATGCTCTACCTGGGCATTCCGATTACGTTGAATATTGAAATGGTGTTGGATCCGGCGGGCGTACATGAGGACGATTTTTGCAAAAAAATGATGTGCTTGTTAAAACGAGTGCTTCAAAAACGCTTATAACTTTAAGATTTTCAATCTATTCAGCGCCTTCAGTGTTTTCAGTGGTGAATAATCCGGATTAGACAATTTCCTACTTCAGCTCAATCAAAAATGGGCAGCAGGCAACGCTCACTGAGCCGCTTCAGTGCTTCCGGAAAATCGGAGAAAATGACGCGAATATTTTGGGAATTTGCCGGATGGCAGGTCAGGCAAGCGCCTACTCGCAAAATGCGCCGTTGCTCCGCGGCGTTGAACGGACGAGCGTCAACGCGGGTGGAAACCATGTTGTCTCGGGTTTGCAGAAAACCGCTCCAGGCGTCGTGGGGCAGCCCGTCCGCCGGGTGCATGGCATAAAATGAAGTGAATTTCCAGCGCCCCCTCCCCTGCCCTGTTTTTGTAAAAACCAATGTTCCCCGTCCAAATCCCATTGCCAGCGGTTGGTTGTGGCAGGATTGACAATCACGTCCTTTCGCTGCGATGGTGTGGGCCGAAATCGGCGCGTACAGCCTGCGAAACAGTTGGTCGTTTTCCCCGGGCGGATCGTCCGGTTTTTTCTCAGTATTAATGGTCAAAATCATGCCCGGAACAAATGTTTCGATCACCTCTTTGCCGGCGGATTTTCGCACGCCCAACGCCGGCGGATCGGCGTAAAAATCGCCTGAATATTCCACCCAACGCCCTTTCGTTGCTTTCCCGGCGAGATGATCAAAACCCGGTTGCGCCGGATCAAATTCCGTGTGGCAGCTAACGCACTGGGGCGCCCAGGCGGTATGGCAGCTCTGGCAGCTCAATCGCCGATGACCGGAAATTTCCCGCGTGCAAATCGTCGCCGGCGATGTGGGATGATAAACCCTGCCGCTGTTTTTCCCTTTTACGATCAGCCGATTTCCCCCGTCCAAAAACACGTTGAGCAAGGGATTTCCGCTTTTTTCCGCTTTGACAACGCGCAGCGAATCCCCGGCCCATTGCCGCATGCCCATGATTTTTAACTCGATGATGTCAAAATCGCCTTGCCCGGCGATTTGGGGCCGCGATTCCCGGTGGCAATCCTCGCAGCGAATTTCCACCTGCTCCCCGGCGTGACGGTGTTCCCGGCCGTCGCCCATGGTTTCCCGCCAGGTGTGGCAATCGATGCAAGCCATGCCCCGCTCAAAATGAACGTCCGGCAATTGCCGTTCAAAAATGCGCCCATCCTGCAACTCACGATACTGTGATTCCCCCCGCGTTTCCGCTGCCGTCAACATGGTTTCGTGCCAGCCTTCGTAACTGGTTGAAATTCGGCCGGAGCGGCTGTGACAGCCAAAGCAGTGGGCGTCGCTGACCTTTATCGTCAACGCTGGATGCACGGTGGGTAAAGCGCCGTTTTTCCGGTAAATTTTTAGTGCTGTTTTCGCCGCTTCGCCGTAGTGAAGATGACAGGCAACGCATCCCCCGCCCCGGGAACGCTCGCTGATCGGCGCCGGTTTTTCCTTGATATTGCCGAGGTGGCAGGAGGCGCAAAGCTTGCGCAAATGGCTGTCCGCCGGGGAATTTCCCAATTTTGAGAGACTACCGGAGCTGTCGGGCGAATCGGTTTCTCCAAAGACAAAGCGATTGACCGAAACAATTCCCCGCCCGCTGCTCATCAACGAAGTTTGGATATTTTTGCTGAGTTGCGGATGGCAACCGGAAAACCCGCAGGTCGCTTCCGCCTGTTGAAGATTGCCCGGAACGACGGTCATGCCGGCATGAGCGGCTTCTTTCCCGTCACTAATTGGATTTCCCAAATGGCAGGACGCGCAGCCAATCACCCGTGGATTGTGAAACACCGAAAACCCAATGATGTTTTGATGACAATTGAGGCAGGTTTCTTTCGCGCCGAGCATTTCTCGGCTGGCAAGCGGGTCGAGTTGCTGATGGTCCGGGAGCAGATAAAAAAACAGCAGTAACGTAATCACGCCCGCAAAAATCAAAACAATGGTCTTGGTATATTTCATTTAAATCATCAATAAATATCTGTCGAAAAAAATGGACAAGCAAGGATGCTTGTCTTACGTGCCCGACAACTTATCGGAAAATGCAGAGAAAATCCATTCGGAAACAAAATATTTTTTGCTTTGGAAAGGGACAATAATCGCTTAATTTTGGCAAGCAAGTGATTACTTGTAAACAATTACCTGATTTTGTCGAAACAGTCAAGCGAGCAAAACAACATGATTTACGCCGAAAACAAAAAAATTTTCTTATCCTGTAACCCATAAATTTTTTTACGCATCAAAGCAAGTGAGTGTTTACTTAAATTTGTTTTTTGAAAAAAAAAGGAAGCGATCAAATGAGCAGACGAAATGAACGCCGAAACCGGACACGCCTTAACTGGAAAAAGATAGAAAGATTAACTTTTGCGCTGGCAATAACCGCTTTTTTCATCGCCGGGCCGGCGCGCGCGCAAATCGCGGATTTGGGACAGGTCTTGCACGAGGTGGAAGCACACGCCCCGGCGCTGAAAGCCGCGTACGCGAACACGAATGTGTTCAAATCCAAGCGAAAAGTGGTGCGCAGCCAATTTTTAGGGGAGATCGATCTATTCGGGCACGATTTACATTTCAACGACAACCGCCTCACCCGCCCGATTTCGCCGCCATTCAACCTGCCCGCGCTGACATTTGATGATAACCAAATCGGTTACGGCGTGAATGCCCGGCTGCCGTTGGACATCAACGGACGGATACGGAACAGCTTTCACGCGCTGACCCATCAAACCAACGCGGCAACGGAAAACGCGGCGAATTTACGGTTGGTTTTGCTGAACAATGCCGCGAAGCTCTTCCACGGTCTGGAGCAAATTTCCGGTCAGCGGGCCGCGCTGCAAAAACAGGCGGAAGCGCTGCAAGGGCACATAAAAATCGCTTCGACAGCGATCGAGGTCGGGCGAACCGCGCCGGTGGAACGCCTGCGGTTAGTGGCCGAACTAAAGCGCGTGGAGGGGAAATTGGCCGGTTTGGACGGCGTGGAAACCGGACTGCGCGCCCGGTTGGCGTCATTGCTGGAACGCCAATCCTTCAGCGATATTGTTGTCGCGCCGAGCCGGGAACCGGTTTCTTTTTCGACACAAAAGGATTCCATTAAAAATCGCCCGGATGTGCTGGCCGCCAAAGAAATCGAAGCCGCCGCAAACTCTGGCGTCAAAGCGGCCTGGGCAGCGTTTCTGCCGGATTTTTCCGCAAATTTCACCTACCTGCAAAACCAGGGTTACAATGGCAGCGGCACGGATGACGCTACCTGGCAGATCACTTTTCAGGCGCGTTTTCCGCTGTGGACCGGCGGTCGCCGCACGGCGCAAATCGGTCAGGCCAAGGCGCAGCGGCGGGCGGCGCAACATCAAAAAGAGGCGATTACCGAAAACGCCGTCGCCGAACTGGTTGCGGCCCGGGGCGCATGGATTGCCGCGCAAGCGCAATACCGCGCGGCGAAAAGCGGCATTGCCGCGGCGGAAGAGGTGACGCGCATCCAAACCGACCGTTTTGAACAGGGACGCCTCTCCGCGACGGATCTTGTGGATGCGGACGCGGCGCTGGCCGGAGCGCGATCCGAGCTGGCGGCGTCACTGGCGCGTTGGTGGCAAGCGGATGATTCACTGCGTTTGGCAATGGGTTTGCCGCCCGCCGCCTACGGGGGAAGGTAAAACGGAGTGCGGACTTCAGTCTGCCATGTTAAAGAAACAAGTCATTTACAAATAGAAAACGTGCGAAAAGACATTAAAAATAAAGGAGTTATCAATGAGCTCGAATAAAAGTAAAACAAACCGGCGTCGCTGGATTTGGCTTGGCGCAATTTTCGCTTTGCTGATGGTCGCGATGGTGGTTATTCGCGTGAAGCAGGTTGATCACATTCAACGACAGGATGCCACGCCCTGGGCATTGGACGTCGCCGTGGTAAAAAAAGGCACGGTAGCCCGCGGGTTTCCGGTGTTGGCAACCATCACAACCAAAGGCGAAATTACGATTACCGGACAGGTTGGCGGAACGATTTTGAAAATGGGACCGCGGGAAGGCGTCCGGGTAAAAGCCGGTGATTTTTTAGCCAAAATAGATACCCGGGAATTGCAGGATCAAATCGGCGGTATCGAGGCAAAACTGGCAGCGGCCAAGGCAGAGCTTTCCCGGCGAAACAATGAACTGGAACGGGAAAAAAAGCTCTTTGACGAGGGCGGCAGCAGCGCGACGTCGCTGGAAAGTTATCGCACCGCCGCGATTGCCGCGCATAACAATGTCCGCGCCCTGACGCATCAAATTGAGGCGATGAAAATCCGAAAGGAATACGGCAATGTGGTTGCCCCGGCGGAAGGAATTATCGCGGCCCGGCTTCGGGAAACCGGCGATGTCTGCCTGCCCGGTCATCCGTTGTATCTCATGACCGTTGCCAAGGGCGCGCGGGTGCGGGTGAAGCTGCCGCAATCCATTGTCGAACAAATCACCCCGGGCGCCGCGCTGGAATTGTTGCACGGAAAAGATACGCTGGTGGTAAAACTCAACCGCATTTACCCGTCTGTCGATGCACTGGCGCTTGGCGCGGCCGAGGCGGATCTTTCCACGCCGCCATTCGGCATGGCAAGCGGATCGCGGGTGGCCGGACGGGTGATTCTTGCGCAAAGCAAGGGAAATTTACTGGTGCCCCCGGATGCGGTTTTCGGCGGCGATGACGCGCAAATCGCGAAACTGTTCAAAGTCGAAAAACAGGAGGACGGCTATCGCCTGAAATCAATCCCGGTAACCATCGACCTGAAGGGGCGCAACAGCATTGCCGTTCAAGGCAGCCTGTCCACCGGAGACCGGGTGGTCGTCGCCCACGAGAGCGTGTTGTTAAAATTACAGGACAACGATCCGGTGGTGGTGAATGAAGGAGGCGCGCTATGAATTTTATTGAACGGATGCTGCGCAAGCCGCACGCCATCCTCTCCATCACGCTGGTAACGGTTCTGGCCGGCATCATTGCCTACAACACGCTGCCGATGAATCTCTTTCCCGACACCAACCGCCCGGTGGTTTCCGTGGTGACGCAATGGCCGGGCGCGGCCGCCAACGATGTGGCAACCGACGTCACTCACCCAATCGAAGTTCGCCTGTCCGCCATCGACGGGGTGCGCCGGGTAACTTCCACTTCGCGCGACCAGGTTTCGGCGGTTCAGGTGGAATTTGAATACAATAACAATATCGACGAAGCGGCCACAAAAGTGGCCACGGAACTGCCGAGAGTGCGCGGCATGTTGCCCAGCGGCATTCGGGAACCGCTTATTTTTCGAATCACCGACGCCGCGCGGCCGCTGATGGTTTTAGCGGCGACCCCGGCGGAAGGCGTCGATCTCGCGTTGAGCCAGGTGCGCCGCATTGCCGAGAACCCGCTCCGCGACGCGCTGCTGAATATCCCCGGCGTTTCAGAGGCGGAAGTGTTTGGCGGCGACGTGCGCCAGGTGGCCGTGGATTTGGATCGAAACAAGCTGGAAGCGCACGGTTTGTCGGTGGCGCAGGTCGCCATGGCGCTGAAAAATTCAAACATTTCCACGCCGGCCGGACTGGTTTATCGCAACGGAAACCGCTATTTGCTGACCACGCAAACCCTTGCGCACGGCCCGGATGATCTTGCTCAAATTTTAGTGCCGCTGCCAAAGGGCAATTATGTCCGCGTCGGCGATCTCGGAAAAGTGCATTGGGGAATTGCAGATAAAACATCGCTTTATCGCGGCAACGGGAAAAACGCGGTGGCCGTTTCCCTGCTGCGGGGAAACAAAGGTCACGCCCGGGAAATCATCGCGGACATCAGCGAATATCTTCCCAAAATTCAGCAAGAATTTCCCATGCTGCACATCGAACCGGCGGACACGCAGGGGCGGTTGATCGACCTCACCGTTGACAACATGTTAGGCGCGCTGCGGGACGCCGTTCTTATGACGATTCTGGTGATTCTGCTCTTTTTGGGCAACACCCGCGCGGCGTTCATCACGGCGCTATCGCTGCCCTTCACCTACCTGTTGACCTTTGCCGTGCTCAAGGGTTTGGGTTACGAATTCAACATGGTGACGCTCACGGCGGTGATCATTGCCGTCGGCTTGCTGGCGGATGACGCCATTGTCGTAATCGAAAATATCGAGCGCACCATTCGCGAAACCGGCGATAGCAGCCTCAAAACCGCGGCGCGCGGAACGCGGGAAATTTTCCTGGCCGCGACCTCCGGAACGGTGAGCGTCATCGTCGTGCTGATACCGATTATGTTCATCGGCGGATACGTTCAAACCGTGCTGCGTCCCCTGACCGTCACGCTGTCCGTCGCGCTGATGGCGTCGCTGATTGTCTCGATCACCATCATCCCGTTGTTGGTGCCGTACCTGCTCAAACCGGGACAGCGCGACCCGCTTTATCGCATTCTGCAACCCTTTGAAAATTACGTTTTAGTGCCGCTGAAAAGATTTTACACCCGCCTGGTCAGTTGGGGACTCGATCACAAAGCGCCGGTGATGACCGGTTTTGTGATCCTCTTTTTCGTCTCGCTGGCGTTGATGCGCGTGCTCGGCCGGGAGCTGATGCCGCTGATGGATTCCGGCACATTTATCGTCAATATTGAAGCGCAGCCGGATACCGACACCCCGAAAATGATCGAATTAACCGCGCAGGTCGAATCGGCCATAAAAAGCGCCGTAAAACCGGAATGGCTGCTCTCGATGTCATCCGTGGCCGGCGCGGAAGCGGGCGTGAAATCATTCGGCGCGGCCCGGGTTTTGCAGCACGGGCAAATCACCGTCAACATTATTGACCGCTTCCGGCGCGACCGCACCATTTATCAGATCGAAGCGGATGTCCGGCGAAGAATCCGGCAACTGCCCGGACTGATTTCCGCCAATGTCTCGGAATTCGGGGCGACGCCGCTGTCATCGCTGCGCGGGACGGTTGACGTGATGATTACCGGGCCCAATCCCAAAGAACTGGACCGTTTGGCGGATTCCGTCATGGTGCGAATCAATAACGTGCGCGGACTGACCGGTCTGGAACGCTCCTGGCAGGGAAGTTCCCGCCGGATCAACCTCAATGTGGATGAATCACGCGCGCGGCTGTATGGACTGACCGCCCAGGATGTGGCGCGCCAGGTTGCCCAATCCATCGGCGGGATGCCCGGCGGAAACCTGCGGGTGACCGGGGAAAATCCCATTCCTACCTGGGTGCGGCTG
>CAYVDX010000128.1:7983-8377 GCA_964450485.1 uncultured Calditrichaceae bacterium | reverse complement strand
AATATTGCATGAAACGAAAAAAGCCCTGCGCAATTGCACAGGGCTTTTTTCGTTTTAATCGGGATCAGAAACAATCAATATTTCGCCAGCGTTTCGTTCACCATGTTTAACATAATTGATTTAGCGCGGTTGGGCAAAAAGGCGCTTTTGAAGCCATCCAAAATGATACTTTTGATATCTTCCAGGCTTAAATCGAGGTGCTTGGCGGCGAGATAAAGCTCGTTGGTCATGGTCGTGCCGGAGATCAGGCGATTATCCGTATTAATGGAAATCCGCAATCCGTAGTCATAGTAAAATCGCAGCGGATGTTTTGCCAGCGAGGGGGCTGCGCCGGTTTGGATGTTACTGAGCAGGCAAACTTCCAGGGGAATGCGGTGATCATTTACGTAATTGA
>CAYVDX010000128.1:5353-7973 GCA_964450485.1 uncultured Calditrichaceae bacterium | reverse complement strand
GTAAGTCGCCGTTTTCATATAGACGGGTACCGTGACCGATGCGATGCGCGCCGCAATAATGGATGGCCTGGTGAATGCTTTCCCAGCCATACGCTTCCCCGGCGTGAATCGTCGTGTTAATGTTGTTGTTGCGAATCAGGTAAAACGCCTCGCGATGATGTTTCGCGGGATTATTTTCTTCCTGCCCGGCCAGGTCAAATGCCACCACGCCTTTGTTTTTATACGCCACCGCCAGCTCCGCCAAACGGACGGATGTTTCCGGGTTGATATTTCGCATTCCGCAAAGAATCACCCCGGTTTTAATGTTGAATTTTTTCTCCGCGGCACGCAATCCTTCATTAACGGCGTCCACAATCGCGGGCAGGGAAAGTCCTTTTTGGGTATGCAAAATGGGGGAATAGCGTACTTCCATATACCAAACGTTTTCCTCGGCGGCGTCTTCAGCCAATTCATACGCCACGCGATAAAGCGCTTCCGGCGCCTGCATCACCGACAGCGTGATGTCAAAACCGCGCAGGTATTCGCCCAGGTTTTTGCAGTTTTTCCCGCTGGCCACAATGCTTTCCAGCTTTTTGGGATCCGTGGAGGGAAGCTCCACGCCCTGTTTTTTTGCCAGATCAATCAGCGTATCGACGCGCAGGCAGCCATCTAAGTGGACGTGCAAATCGGTTTTTGGCAGTTTTTTCAGAAGTTCCCTGGGAATTTCCATTCAGTCACGGCCTCTCTAATTTTCGGTTGTATCTGAAGGCGTTGTCGGGACAGCAGCGCTATCCGGTTGTTCCGGCAACAGGTCGCGCAATTCGTATTCATTGCGCAGTTGCACCCTTTTATTAATGTCGCTAATATTTTGTTCCGCGCGACCGGCCCATTCAGTGCCCTGGTATTGGTTTTGCGCTAATTCATACGCTTCGACGGCTTTGGGCGTTTCATCTAACTTTTCATAAAGAACACCGATGCGATATTGGGCGTAGCCCTTTGCATTCAGGTCTTCGCTGTTGGGATACTTGATGGATTTGCTGTAATAATCGATGGCGTTCCGGTAATCACTGCCGCCGGCGCCGCTGAGTTGTTCGGAAATACCGGCGCTGCGCTCATAAAATTCGCCGATGGCATTATAAATTTGCGGCACCTTTGTGGGAATCAGGTTGTTTTGCAGCAGATCGTACAGGATGTCGAACCCTTTGTCGTAGTCCTGCAACGCGCCGTAACAGCGGCTCAGTCCAATGGCAGCGTCGATGTATTCCCGGCTGGTCGGATAATTTTCGTAAATATAACCATACGCCCGGAAAGCGTTGTCGTAGTCGCCGTTTTGATAGAATTCGTCGCCATATTTGAGGAATTTTTCGGGCTGTTCCGTTTCGGGAATCTCGGTGCGAACTTCCTTTTTTGAACATCCGGAAACCAATACCAACAGCGCAATGATGAATAAAAATCGCATGCTTACCTCCTGAAATTATGTTTTGGGGAGTAAAACTTGTTAGTGGTAAAAGTGTAGGTGTTATCTCGTCTGTATCGTATCTCAACTTGTCATTCCCGCATGTATTTAGCGGGAATCCATTGGTTGAGAGCGAGTGGATTCCCGATTAAAACATTCGGGAATGACAAAAGCAGCACTTACAATTATACCATTACTTAAAATTTATATCCACTTAAGAATATGTTAACTCCCTTATCCCTTGTTTAATTTTTCATTCGTTTGATTAACGCCGCACACTCTTTTCGTGCATTTTTTACGATGCCATCCTCATCGGGATAGGCCAGCGGGATTTTGTTTTGAACCACCCATTTTCCATCGATCATTACGTGGAGAACATCGCGGGACTGAGCAGAGTAAACGATTTGTGATACTACATTATCGACTGGATTTTGATGAACTTTATTGAGATTTAATACAGTCAAATCCGCTTTTTTGCCCGGTTCGATGCTGCCAACCTGGTCGGCCAGCCCCAGCGCGTTTGCCCCGAAAATGGTTGCCATGTCAAACACATCCCGCGCGGTGATCGATGTGACGCCGTGATTGGGTTTGTGGATCAACGCGGCGAGGCGCATATCCACAAAAATATCCAGGTTATTGTTGCAGGGCGCGCCGTCCGACCCCAGGGAGACGTTGACGCCGCGCCGCAAATATTCCGGGACGGGCGCAAAGCCGGAGCCTAATTTTAAATTTGCGCCCGGACAATGCAGCACTTTGATGTCGTATTCCTGCAAATATTGTTTTTCCCGCTCATCCAGCCAAATGCAATGCGCCAGGCAAAGCTTGGGCGAGGCGAGCTGTTTTTCCACAAAAAACTGAACGTTTCGAAAACCGGTTTGCTGTTGCACCAGCGCGATTTCCGAGCGATTTTCCGACGAGTGCGTATGGATCAGCAAATCATGTTTATCGGCAATTTTTTTGACTTCCCGCCAAAGCGCATCGCTGCATGAAAGCACAAAGCGCGGGGCCAGGGCATATTGCACGCGCGCCCCGGGGCGATGCCATTTTTGAATCAGCGCCTCGGTGGATTTGACCACGGCGGCGGTGGTTTCTTTGTAATCCTGCTCGCCAAAATCCATCATCACTTTGCCGCTGAAGCCGCGCATGCCGCAGCGCTCCATTTCTTCAAAAACGACGTCCATGTGT
>CAYVDX010000128.1:0-5343 GCA_964450485.1 uncultured Calditrichaceae bacterium | reverse complement strand
CATGTGTTGGGCGCAGCCCATGTCCAAAATGCTGGTGACGCCGCTGTTGAGCATCTCATACAGCCCAAGCTGCGCGGAAGCCCGCAATGAGCCGGGCGTGTGATGCATTTCCATCGGCCAGATGTGTTCTGTCAGCCAATCCAGCAATTCCAAATCATCGGCAAGATTGCGATAGAGCGCCTGGCAAAGATGCACGTGGGTTTGAATCAATCCCGGAATGACGGTAAGCCCGTCCAGGTCAATCGCCTGTGCATCCGGCGCTTTCAGATTTTTGCCGACGGCTTTGATGATATTTTTTTCAACCCAAATATCGCCTTTTATGACGTTGCGGTTTTCGTTTTGGGTCACAATTATTGCATTTTTCAATAAAAAATTCATAAATTTTGACGATAATGAATATCTTTTCAAGTTGCACAAACCGGTAAATTTCGTTTGAAAATATAAGTATTTCTTTCGTTAAAAGACTACCAAAAAAAGAATTGCTAAGATCGCCCCGATAGCATATATTTGGGGCTGTTTCCAAAGTGGAAGCGTTAGGGGGTTGGGCGTGAAAAACAAGCATTTCGCAAAATATCAGACAATGCAAATCTCAATTCGATCAGATAAAAAATCACACAAAGCAAGGAGTTAATTATGTCGATTAAAGTGGCAATTAACGGGTTTGGCCGCATCGGGCGGCTGGTGTTCAAGGCGCTTTACAAAGATACGGATTTTGACGTCGTGGCGATTAATGATTTGACAGACGCCAAAACCCTGGCGCATCTGCTGAAATATGATTCCGTGCACGGCCGGTTTCCCTCCACCGTGCGTTTTGACGGAAATAAAATGTATGCCGGACGGGAAGGGGTGACGGTGTTTGCCGAGCGCAACCCGGAAAACCTGCCCTGGAAAGCGCTGGGCGTGGATATTGTTTTGGAATCCACCGGCATTTTTCGCGACCGGGAAAAAATGAGCCTGCACCTGAAAGCAGGCGCTAAAAAAGTGCTGTTGAGCGCCCCGGCAAAAGGACAACTGGATAACACGGTTGTTTTAGGCGTGAACGACGACACACTGAAACCCGATCATTTGCTGGTTTCCAACGCCTCGTGCACCACAAACTGTCTCGCGCCGGTCGCCAAAGTGTTGCACGACACATTCGGCATCCGTCGCGGCTGGATGACCACCACCCACGGCTATACCAATGATCAGCGCATTCTCGATCTGCCCCACAGCGATCTGCGTCGCGGGCGATCCGCAGCGTTGAACATCATTCCCACCACCACCGGCGCGGCGGTTGCGGTCGGTTTGGTCATTCCCGATCTGAAAGGCAAGCTCGACGGCATGGCCATGCGCGTGCCGGTGCCGGACGGTTCAATCGTTGACCTGGTCGCGGAACTGAATACCCAAACCAGCGCGGAAGAAATCAACAATGCCATGAAAGCCGCCGCCGAAGGGCCGATGAAAGGCGTTCTCGAATTTTGCGAAGATCCCATCGTTTCCACGGATGTTATCGACAACCCGGCCTCCAGCATTTTTGATTCGCTTTCCACCCGCGTGATGGACGGTAATTTTGCGAAAATCATTTCCTGGTATGACAATGAGTGGGGCTACTCCAACCGCTCGGTGGACATCATGCGGAAAATGGGCAATTTGTAATTGAAGATTGAAAATTGTCAATCGAAGATTGAAGTTTAGCATCCTCGTTCCACGGTATATTCTCGTTCCACGGCTCTGCCATGGAACGTTTTATCGGAGGCGCTGCCTCCGGTTATTGTAGATGCAGCTTGTTAATTTTGGAGAAAAAAAATGGCGAAATTGACCATCGATGACCTGAAAATGAACGGGAAAAACGTGCTGATGCGCGTGGATTTTAACGTGCCGCTGAACGAGCGCCGGGAAATTACCGATGATCTGCGCATCCGGGCGGCGCTGCCGTCCATCAAAAAAATCATCAGCGACGGCGGGCGAGCCATTTTGTGCTCCCACCTGGGACGCCCCAAAGGGCAGCGCAAGCCGGCGTTTTCGCTGAAACCGGTCGCGGATCATTTGTCCAAATTGTTGAAAAAAGATGTGCAATTCGTGGATGATTGCATCGGCGACGCGGTTGACGCCGCCAGGCGGAATCTCTCCAACGGGGATGTGCTGCTGTTGGAAAACCTGCGCTTTCATCCCGGCGAAACCGCCAATGACCCTGGTTTCGCCGAGCAACTTGCAAAATATTGTGATCTATACGTAAACGACGCTTTTGGCACAGCGCATCGCGCCCATGCCTCCACCGCCGGCGTAACGCGGTTTTTTGATCAGTGCGCCGCCGGATATTTGATGCAGAAAGAATTGAAATTTTTGGGCGAGGCGCTGGAAAATCCCCGCCGGCCCTTTGTGGCGATTTTGGGCGGCGCAAAAATTTCCGGAAAGATCGACGTCATTCAGCATTTATTGGGCAAAACCGATGCGTTGATCATTGGCGGCGGCATGATTTTTACTTTTTACAAAGCGCACGGCTGGAACATCGGAAAATCGATTTTGGAAGCAGACCGGCTGCAAATGGCCAAGGATATTTTAAAAGCATCCCAGGAAAAAACCGGCGCGCTCGAATTGCCGGTGGATGTGATCGTCGCGGATAAATTTGAAGCCGGCGCCAACACCCGCTGCGTGCCGGTCAACGAAATCCCCGACGGCTGGATCGGCGTGGACGTCGGCGAAAAAACCATCGAAAAATTCAAATCGATTTTGAAAGACGCCAAAACCGTGGTTTGGAACGGTCCCATGGGCGTGTTTGAGATTGACGATTTTGCCAAGGGCACCGAAGCGATTGCCCGCTACCTGGCGGAAATCACCCAAAAGGGCGCAACCACCATTGTCGGCGGCGGCGACTCTGCCGCGGCGGTGAAAAAATTTAAACTTGAGGGACAACTAAGTCACGTCTCTACCGGCGGCGGCGCGTCGCTGGAATTTCTGGAAGGAAAAACCCTGCCGGGCGTGGCCGCGTTGACGGAAAAAGTCCGCTAATATCACGAATCACGGCAAAATCATTAAAATCAAGCGAAAGCGTCGAATAAGAAAAAAATCTAAAGCAGACAAAGGAGTTCCTCAATGCGAAAAAAACTGATCGCCGGAAACTGGAAGATGTACAAAACGATTCCCGAGGCGCTGCGCCTGGTGAAGTCGCTGCGAACAAAGCTGGAGAAAAATCCGCCAAAGCGGACCAAAGTGCAGATTTTTCCGCCGTTTACGGCAATTCACGCTGTCAGCGAGGCGTTGAAGGGGAGCAAAATTGATGTTGGCGCGCAAAACCTTTTTTGGGAGGAAGAAGGCGCGTACACCGGGGAAATATCCGCGAAAATGATCAAAAGCGCCGGTGGAAAACATGTGCTCATCGCCCATTCGGAGCGGCGACGCTATTTTAAGGAAGACCCGATGATCATTAATAAAAAGGTGAAATTGGCGCTTAAAAATAAGCTGAAAGTTATTCATTGCGTCGGGGAAACATTGGAAGAACGCGAGCAAAATTTGACCCGCGATATTGTGTTGAATCAAATTGAATGGGATTTAAAAGACCTCTCCCTGGCCGATTTAAAAAATGTGACCATTGCCTACGAACCGGTGTGGGCCATTGGTACCGGCAAAACGGCAACGCCGGAACAGGCACAGGAAATTCACGCGTTTCTGCGGGAAGTGCTGGACGCCATTTTTACCGACGGGGTCGGCAAAAAGATGACCATTCTATACGGCGGCAGCGTGAAACCGGCCAATGCCGAAGGCCTGCTTTCCCAGCCGGATATCGACGGCGCATTGGTTGGCGGGGCCTGCCTGGACGCGGGGAGTTTTGCCAAAATCATTGCCGCCGGTGAAAAAGTCTGGTGAGCGGGGGAAATTGATATGCCAAATCCGTATGGTGCGCCGGAATGCACGGTTCAGGACGTTGCCGCAAAGATTAAATCGGATGAAAATGTGCTCATATTAGACGTTCGGGAGCCAAATGAAATCGCCCGGGTGAGCCTGCCCTCGGAAAAAGTCGTGGTCATTCCCATGTCTGAGCTTGCCCGGAACGGCGTTGCCGCGCTGCCGGACGTTGCGCAAAATCAGCAGCGGGAAATCGTGATAATGTGTCATCACGGCGTCCGCAGCGCGCAGGTGACGGTCTGGCTGCTCAAACAGGGCTGGAAAAATGTGTTGAGCATGGCCGGCGGCATTGATGCGTATGCGAAAGAAGTAGATTCGTCGATTGGGTTTTATTGAGACGCAGTCAATAATAAGTTTACCCCAAAAAGTACAGCCTTCCCGCAGTATAATCAAAAATCATTGCGATAACTTGCCATAAATGGTATATTGTCGCCATGAAATTCGACCAATTCGTAAAAATTGTCGCGGATGAACCGGTGTTTGAAACCGGTCTGCTGTTAGCCGGGGAAGTGAATCCTGCTGATGTGCGGCGGCAGCTTTCGCGTTGGACCTCGGCAGGTAAGCTCTACCAGCTACGCCGCGGGCTTTATACCCTGGCGCCTCCATTTCAAAAAGTCAAGCCACATCCTTTTTTAGTTGCCAATCGCATGGTGCGCGGTTCTTATGTCAGTTGCCAATCTGCGCTTGCGTATTATGGCCTCATTCCTGAGTATGTCCCCACGACAATGAGTGTTGCCGCCGCCCACCCGGATCGTTGGGAGACGCCGCTTGGCATTTTTGAGCTTCGTCATCTTAAAGTGGAATTGTTGTATGGTTATCGATTCGTCAGTCTTGTTGACGGGCAAAAGGCTTTTGTTGCAACACCGGAAAAAGCCCTGCTCGATTTGATTCATTTGCACCCGGGCGGCGATTCGCCAAATTACCTGCGGGAGTTGCGGCTGCAAAACCTGGCGCAACTGAATCCGGATAGGCTGCGAAGCCTGGCGGAAACGTCGGGAAAACCGAAATGGCAGCGCGCGGCAGCATTTATCGCCGAAATGATCACCATCGAAGCGCGGGAGTATGAAATGCTATGAAGGATTATCTCGCCGGGCTGGCAGCTTCCAGCCCTACCGCCACAATCGGACGAAATATCGTGCGTGAATATTTGCAGGCGCGGCTTTTGGGCGCGTTTCAGCGGGCCGGGGCGATGATTCCGCTGGCGTTTCACGGCGGCACGGCGCTGCGGTTTTTGTGTGCCCACGGTCGTTATTTCGAAGACCTGGATTTTGCCCTTGAAAAAGACCGGCATCTCTATGATTTCCGCGCTTATTTGAAAACGATCCAAAAAGAATTAAAGAATGAGGGTTACCGATCTGAATTGAAAGTGAACGACAGAAAAACCGTTCACAGCGCCTTTGTGCGATTTCCGGGATTGCTGTTTGAGCTTGGATTATCCCCGCATTCCGAGGAAGTGGTTTC
>CAYVDX010000127.1:0-8464 GCA_964450485.1 uncultured Calditrichaceae bacterium | reverse complement strand
TAATTCTGAGCACATTGGCGGGCGTAATCATTGCGCGCATCGTCTTTGCAAAATCCGCGGAAAGCGGGAGAAAGCTGAAAATTTGACAATCAGATTTTTATAAAAATTTTTTGGTCGAAACAGTGAAACGGAGGAACGGCGATGGGGAGGAGGGGCGACTTCTCCGATTCTCCGTTTCCCCTCTCCGTTACGCTGTAAAAACCACCAAAATTATCTTGATAAACACTTTACCCGCGGAGGAAGTTAATGGCTTCTTTTTTGGATAAGATCAGGCAGGGATTTGCCAAAACGAAATCCCAGGTGTTTGATAAAGTTGCATTTGCAATCAATGCAAAAAAGACAATCGATGATGATTTATTGGAAGAAATTGAGGAAATTATGATTTCCGGCGATGTGGGCGTTGACGCAACCATGCACATCCTGGAGACAGTAAAAAATCGGGTGCGGAAAGAAAAATACGAAGATCCGCGCGAACTGTTTCGCATCCTGAAAGAAGAAGTCGCCAGCATTTTTCCGGCGGATCAATTTGATGAAAATCATTTGAATGCAAAGCCTTACGTCATTTTGGTGATCGGGGTAAATGGCGTTGGAAAAACAACCTCCATTGCCAAATTAGCCCATCGTTTCCAGCAAAACGGAAAGAAAGTTCTCCTGGCGGCTGCGGACACGTTTCGCGCTGCGGCGACCGAGCAATTGGAAGTTTGGGCCGGGCGATTGGGGGTTGATTTGATCAAACATCAGCCCGGGGCAGACCCGGGTGCGGTTACTTTTGATTCGCTGCAAGCCGCCAAAGCCCGTGACGCCGATGTGGTCATAATCGATACGGCCGGGCGGCTGCACACCAAGGTAAATTTGATGGAAGAACTGAAAAAAATTCAGCGCGTTGTCAAAAAAGTCATTCCCGAAGCGCCGCATTTGAATCTGTTGGTTTTAGACGGAACCATCGGGCAGAATGCCCTGAGCCAGGCCCGGCAATTTATTAAAGACGTTGGGGTTGACGGCATCGTGCTCACCAAGTTGGACGGCACTGCCAAAGGCGGGGCTGTGATCGGCATTGCCCATCAGCTAAAAATTCCGGTGGATTTCATCGGCGTTGGCGAAGGAATTGATGATTTGCAGCCATTTGAGGCGCGGCTTTACGCGGAAAGCCTGTTTGGAAATAAAAAATAGCATCAAAACCGCTCTTTTGCTTGCAAACCCGCCGGGTTGATCGTAAGTTTTGTTACAGCTATGTGGGATTCTTAAGACTTAATTTGCCTCAAACGGAATGATAAAAATATATGAATAAACAAAACGGCAAACGTGTTACCAAGCCGCCCAAAATTCACCTGACCTCGCTGGGCTGTTCCAAAAATACTTATGATTCGGAACTGTTATTGGGACAGTTAAAATTACAAAATGTCCGGATTGTCGATTCGCCGGCGGCCGCGGACGTCATCATCGTGAATACCTGCGGGTTTATCGAAATGGCAAAGCAGGAATCGGTTGATGCGATTTTGGAGGCGGAACAGCTCAAAAAAGAAGATCCGGGCAAAAAGGTCGTGGTGTGCGGCTGCCTTTCGCAGCGATACCCGGATGCGCTCCGAGCGGAAATGCCGCAGGTCGATGCTTTTTTTGGCGCGGAAGATTTTGCTAAAATATTGAAATATCTGAACTTGTCAACGCCTGCTTCACCGGAATTTTTATATGAAAAAAGGCTGCTGACCACGCCGCGGCATTATGCGTATTTAAAAATATCCGAGGGATGTAACCACACCTGCGCGTTTTGCGCGATCCCGTTAATGCGCGGCAAACATCGCAGCCGCCCGGTTTCTCAAATTGTCAGCGAAGCCAAAATGCTGGCGGAGCAGGGCGTCAAGGAATTGATCATTATTTCACAGGATACCACGTTTTACGGGTTGGATTTGTATCGCTCGCAAAAAATTGTGACGCTATTACAGGAACTTGAAAAGATCGCCGGTATCGAGTGGATTCGTTTGCATTATTTGTATCCCACCACTGTCCGGGACGAATTGATCGAGTTTATGGCAGGCAGCCCCAAAACGGTTCCGTATCTGGACATGCCGATTCAGCACATTTCGGATAATATGCTGAAAGTGATGAAACGCGGCGGAAATTCGCGGCGAATTCGCCAAATTTTTCAACAAGTTAGGGATAAAATCAAGAATGTCACCCTTCGCACCACGTTTATCGTGGGGCATCCCGGCGAAACTAACCGGGACTTTGATGCGTTAAAAGATTTTGTCAAGGAAATCGAATTTGACCGGGCCGGCGTCTTTACCTACTCCCATGAAGAAAATACCAGCGCATATCAATTGCCGGAACTGGATCAATCGCTCAAGGAACAACGATATGCCGAACTCATGCAAATACAACAGGAAATTTCATTAGAAAAAAATTTAAATAAAATCGGTAAAGAGGTTCACGTTTTGATTGATGAAGTTGATCTCCATACAATGACCGCGGTTGGCAGAACCGCCGGTGATTCCCCGGAAATTGATAACGAAGTGATCATCAGCCCAATCGAGCGGGCCTTGAGCAGCGGTGAATTTGTGTCGGTCAAAATATCGGATGCATCTGAATATGAACTTTATGGCAGGATAGGGGAAAAAGTATGAAACTTCATCACTTTTTTGGCGGAATTTTGTGTGGATTATTGGCGTTTTCCGCCGTTTTTGCGCAGAATTCCAATGATCCGCAAGCGGCGGGGATCGGATTGCCTTATTTTAGTTTAAGAGTGTTTTCCACTTTCCAGCCAGATTCCGGCGACCGAATCGCCCGGGTGATTGTTCAAATCACCAATGAAAATCTCACCTTTTTGAAAAGCGATTCCGGCTATGAAGCCGAAGTGCAGATCGAAATATTCATGAATGATCCGGACAAAGATTTTGCATTCAGCAGAACCATCAGTCAAAAAGTCATCGCGGATGATTATAACACCACCGTTTCATCGGAAAACAACACTTTTAACACGGATGTTCAGATTGCCGCTGGCAAATATCTCACAATGGTTACGGTAACGGATAAAAACAATAATAATCAATATACCCGTAAAGCCAAATTTGAAATTAACCCGGCGAGTGCCACTCAAAAGCAAATCCAGTTGAGTGATATTATGTTTTTCAGCAATTATGAAACGGACGACAATGGTGACATTGTCAATTTTCATCCATCAATGAACAACACTTTCTCCAGTGATAAAGCGTATATTTACGCATATTATGACACCTATACCTCGGATCCGAAAACGCCTGTGGAAATCCAGTATCTTGTAAAAGATGAGAACGGCGTGGTTGTTCAGGACAATCAGTATCACACCCGGGGCAACGAAAAATTCAAGAAGCATTTTGTGCGTTTGAATCGTTACTATTTTAATCGCAACCGATATTCGCTGGAATTAATTGCGCATGTGGGTGAACAATGGATTGTCAAAAATACCACATTTGCCTTTTTTTGGCGGTTTGCGCCGACAACCCATCAGGACCTCGACCTTGCCATTCGCCAACTTCGCTACATTGCCAAGGAAGATTCGATTAAGAAATACCTGAAAGCTTCCTTCAAGAATAAGCGGCGTTTTTTCAAGCAGTTTTGGAGTGAGCGAGATCCCGATCCCACGACGGAAGAAAATGAATTAATGAAAGAATATTATCGTCGTGTGAATTTTGTAAACGCGAATTTTTCAACCTCCGGGGTTGGCGGGTGGTTAACGGATCGCGGCAGAATTTTCATTAAATTTGGCGAGCCCGATGAAATCGAACGCCATCCCTTTGAAGCGGAAACCTATCCCTATCAAATTTGGCGATATTATTCCGTGCAAAAAGTGTTTCTTTTTATCGATCGAACCGGGTTTGGGGATTACGATTTACATCCGTCATATTATTATGTTGAATATGATTGAGCGGTAATGTCCATTTATTTTTTGCGATTTATAACCGGATGCTTAAAAGTTTCCGGTTATTTTTTTGGGTCGAAATAGTGTGTCGTTTTTATACTACTAAAACACCGGGGATTTTGAGAAATTTCGTGAAACATTTTGTAGTTTTTACTGTAGTTTAGGTGAGAAAAATCAAACAAAATCAGTGCATTTCCTTCAATTCAAACCAAATATACTTTTTACCCTTTCCAAGGCATGGGATCCTTTTCCGCGAAAACATTTTCCCGTTTAAGCGCGTCCCAAAATTTAGGGTACAATGAAAAATTAATAATCGTAAGTAGTTGTTTTAATTTAGTTTGGGAAATCAGTTTTTTGCCGGTTGATCATGTTGTGGTCATTGGCGTATCAAAATAGTAAAAAAATGAAAAAACTTATAATTTACGATTAAAATTTTCAGATTTCAATAGGGAACCCCTTGAAAATTAAAAAAAAAATTTTATATGGGCTAAGTACTTATTAACACAAGAGAAAGAATCCTGTTTAACGTGAAACCTCATTTTTTTTATATTTTTTTCTCTAACAAATTTGTTTTTTTTAGCGGTCGTTTTTTATAATAACACGCTTTAAGACGGCAACAGGCACATGTCAACCGAGCCGGCTTAATAAAACCGCAATGTTTCAATTCCTACATATTTTGGGAAGGATTGGGTATTATTGATGGGCCAATTTGGGGCAAAACGTTCTTATGCACTGACCGGCAGTGATCGAGGCAAATCCGCGCCCATCGATCC
This sequence comes from uncultured Calditrichaceae bacterium, assembly GCA_964450485.1. GTDB lineage: Bacteria > Calditrichota > Calditrichia > RBG-13-44-9 > J075 > JACKAQ01. The sequence continues at coordinate 3,799 of CAYVDX010000127.1, read as the reverse complement.
ACCGGTTTCTTTGCAGCCCGAAACTTCCAAAGCCCAGCCGGATAGTGTCAATGCGCGTTGGTTAAAATGTCTCGAATTCATTGAAAAATCATTGCCGAAACAAACGGTTCATACCTGGTTTTTACCAATACTTCCCATTTCGTTTGTTGATAACATTCTCTTTTTAAAATTGCAGTCACAATTTTTTCAGGATTGGCTGGATTCACACTATCGCATGGTTTTGGACGAAGCCGTCCACGCAATATTTGGGGAAGAATCGCGCGTCGAATACATCATTTCCAATGATTCCCCGCAAAAGCCTGAAAGCCAGGTCGTGCCGTCCGAGGATAATCAGGAAATACCCGTGGAAGTAAAAGTCGCCGCATCTTCGGAAAAGCCGCTCAGGTCGCATCTCAACTCCCGGTTTACGCTGAACAACTTTTTTGCTTCCCAGGAAAACCGGTTTGTCTATAAAGCGGTTGAGTACGTCGCCCATAATCTCGCGACTCCGCAGTATAATCCCCTGGTGATTCATGGAAGCATCGGTACCGGCAAGTCACATTTGCTCCATGCGCTGGGGAATCGCGTGTCGGATAATAGCGACAAGGCGCGTCAGATTTATATGACAGGTGAAAGTTTTCTTCATCATTATATCGGCGCATTGCAGGGGAACCGGATCAACAAATTTGTAAATACATTGCGGAATGTAGATGTGTTTCTTTTGGATAATATTCAATTTCTTTCCGGCAAGGTCAAATCGCAGGAAATGCTGTTGTTTATTTTTGGTGAGTTGGTCAAGCTTGACCGGCAGGTTGTCGTGACGATTGATACGCCGCCCAATAAATTGATTCGCTTCAACCCGCGGTTAGTGGCGTTGCTGCAATCCGGGCTGATTGCGGATGCGCATAAAAGCGACCGGATCACACGGGAAAGTATTATCCGGCATCATCTTCAGAAAAACGACATAAGTCTGGAAGAAAAAACCATTCAATATCTTTCCGAAAAACTGAACAATAATATTCACCAGTTGCACTCGGTCATTGTGCGGATTGTTGCGCAAATATCGCTGTTAGGCAAGCAGCTTTCTTTTGATGACGTCCGCTATATCGTGTCGCAGCTTTGTCCCTGTGATGCCAATGACGAAAGCAGTCCCGGGTACATTTCGCGGCAGGTCAAAGTCAGCGATATTTTGTTGGCGACATCCAAATATTATGACATTCCAATCGACATTCTGCAGGGTATATCGCGTAAACAGCGCGTGATTACCGCCCGCCAGACCGCCATTTATCTCTGCCGGGAGTTGACGGATGAATCGCTGAATGCCATTGGATTTCATTTTTCAAACCTGCATCATGCGTCGGTGCTGTACGCCCATAAAAAAGTTAAAAATAGTTTAGCGAATAAGCCGCGTTTAAAATCCGCCGTTGAAAAAATCAAGGCATTGCTGTAATGCTGCCGGAATGGCTGTTTTGTTGGAAACGCCTAACATTTACCAAAATCTCTCCGATAAAAATTGATTACCCAATCTGAAAAAATCTACTCAGCCGTGCGCGAGTCTCTTCATTTTTGTGAATATCTGAATTGTTGCAGACGGCATCGATTTTGCAAACAGGAAAGCCCGGCATTTTTTTGTTTCAAATGGAAATAATCGTTTTAAATTCTCGTCTTGAGGATATATTACCGAAACAGATTCGTTTGATAATCTCAACCAATGATAGAATATATTCGAGCGGCGAAAGGGACAACGCGTTTGCAAAAAACCCTGTCTAACATAAATTTGCTGATTTTGAGCGAAATATTTATCCTTTTTTCGATATTTTTGGCGGGACAACCCGGGTTTTCACAAACAATTCGTGAAAATGACAGTACGCTAACCCGCCAAAGCACTGTGGTCGATTCCAGCCTGTCTGATACACTGCGCATGACACCGGCAGATACCCTGCCGATTTACGACATCAATCGCGTCGTTCCGAACCGGGCGTTCCGGGTTGGCGAGAAACTCACTTTTAATATTCGTTATGGGATTTTTAAAGCCGGTGAGGCGACGATGGAAGTACGTGAAATAGCGCTGGTAAACGATAGTATTCCGGCATATCACATCGTAACCACGGCGCGTTCGGCCAGGTTTTTCGATGTGTTTTACAAAGTTCGGGATGAGGTCGAAACATATCTTGATGCACGCGGCTTGTTTTCCTGGAAATTTAACAAACGATTGCGCGAAGCCGGGTATAAATTCGATTTATTTGTCAAATATGACCCGCTTCATCGAAAAGCGAATGTTCACCGGATTCGCTATCACAAAAAGACGCCGCTGAAAATCCGGAAAGAAAGTAAATTTACGCTCGATGTTCCAGCCTATGTGCTCGATGTTTTAGGCGCATTTTATTACGTGCGAACCCAGCGACTAAAAGTTGGCGAGCCGATTTACATGGCAAATCACGATAATAAAAAGGTGTTTGAGCTAAAAGTAATCATTCAGCGTCGCGAACAAATCAAGGTGCCTGCCGGAAAATTTAAGTGCATTGTCGTGAAGCCGGTTTTGGAGGGCGAATCCATTTTTAAACAGAAAGGTGAGCTGTGGATTTGGCTGACCGATGACGAGCACAAAATTCCGGTAAAGATGAAGTCAAAAGTGGCCGTCGGCTCGATTACGACAGAACTCAAAAAAATTGAAGGCGTTGAAATGCCCATTCGGGCGCGTGTTGATTAGCCGTTTTATTGAGATTTTGTCACCTCGGCTTTTGGGTAAAGACCAGTGAGTGTTGTAGGTTAAATACTACGCCATCCCTGTATAAATTTATTAATTTTTTGTCAATTAATTTGTTGGTTTGCGGTTCTTTCATTATATTGACCGATTAATTTTGTGGTGCGTTTGATTCTGTGCCGCAAATACCTGATCGAGCGGATACGCTGATCCACAGTTGAATACGTCTGCTATTCGATCTCCGGCATGATTTTCTGATTTATCAGCCAATAACTTTTTCAGTGATTCCACTAATTTGATCTATTCTCAAAATCCATAAACGGCGACACAATCATTCGTTTCACCGGTAATGTAAAAAAGGAATACGGAATGATCCGGGTAGTCATCGTAGAACAAAAAGAAGCCCTCCGTGATGGGTTGGCGATGTTGATCGATGGAACCGACGGCTATCGCTGTGTCGGGAGTTATAGTGATTATGAGATGATGCTGCCAGGAATTGAACTGATAAAGCCGGATGTTTTGGTAATGGATATACAATTGCCCGGTAACTCCTGTGTTGAAGGTATAAAAAAAGTGAAAGAAAAATTACCGGAAGTGAATATTTTAATATTGACCGTTTACGAAGAAAGTGACTTAATATTTGAAGCGTTTAGTGCCGGAGCAAATGGATATTTGATGAAAAAAACGCCGCCGACGCGACTATTGGAGGCGATTCGGGAAGCGCACGAAGGCGGTTCGCCGATGAGCGCAAACATCGCGCGGAAAGTTGTAAATCTTTTTCAGCAATCTCAATTTATGAATTTGAAAATGGTGATGCATGGCGCTGCAACATCGTTCAACCTTACGGAACGCGAGCACGAAATCCTGAACGGTTTAGCCCGGGGAAATAGCTATCAGAAGATAGCCGGAACACTTTTTATCAGCACGAACACGGTGCGTTATCACATTCGAAATATTTACCGAAAGCTGCACGTGCATTCACAGTCCGAAGCGGTTGCAAAAGCGCTCCGGTGCGGAATCATCTGATCTGTTTCAAAGTGTATCTTTACAGCTAATTTCACTAGTATTTGTGTAGCATCAATATTTTGGAAAACACAATGCCGGGTGTATTACCAT
>CAYVDX010000126.1:0-8729 GCA_964450485.1 uncultured Calditrichaceae bacterium | reverse complement strand
GAAACCCATTCCGTCCGGGAATTTATTGAAGCGTCATTTCGCAGTCTTGGCATTAAGTTGAAATGGGACGGACAAGGTAGCGATGAAAAAGGAATTATTGCCGAAATATCTGATTCCCCAATCGTTGGCGATATGTACCGGGACAGGGACAAAGCAGCAGTAAGTCACTTAAAACCGGGCATGGTTGCCGTGGTCATCGATCCGCGTTACTATCGTCCCACGGAAGTGGAACTATTGATCGGGGATCCATCCAAAGCGCGTGAAAAACTGGGTTGGTCGCCAAAAACATCTTTTGAACAGTTGGTGGAAATTATGATTAAATCTGACCTGACATTGGCGCGGCAGGAACAATTAGCTCCGATCATGCGGCGATGAAGCCGAAGCGTTTAAAAATTTTGTGCGTCGTGGGCACCCGCCCGGAAGCGATTAAAATGGCGCCGGTCATTAAAGCGCTTTCTAAAACAGACCGGGTGGAAACAAAAGTATGTGTTACCGCTCAGCACCGGGAAATGCTGGACTCGGTGTTAAAAATATTTGACATCGCTCCGGATGAGGATTTGCAAATCATGGAAGAGAATCAAACCCCGTCCGGGGTGGCCGCGGCCGTGTTGTCAAAAATCGCGCCGGTGCTTTCCAAAGAACAACCGGATTGGGTGCTGATCCAGGGAGATACCACCACGGTCATGGCAACGGCGATTGCGGCGTTTTATCAGCGCATCAAAATCGGGCATATTGAGGCCGGTTTACGAACCTATGATCGCGAGCAACCCTTTCCCGAGGAAATCAATCGACAGCTTGCCGGGGTATTGGCGGATGTGCATTTTGCGCCCACCGAAAAAGCCCGGCAGAATTTGTTGAAAGAGGGACGTCGCCTTGAAAATGTGCTGGTCACCGGCAACACCGTGATTGATGCGCTTTTGTGGACGGCAAAGCTGAAAACGCCTGATACAATTGTAAAAACAGTGCAAAACATCCGGGTGAATCAGTCCGCGAATACAAAAATTGTGTTGATCACCGCCCATCGCCGGGAAAATTTTGGCAAGCCCATCCGGGATATTTGCAAAGCAGTGCTGGCCCTTGCTAAAAAATACCGCGGTAAAATCCATTTTATTTACCCGGTGCACTTAAATCCGCACATTCAACAGCCGGTTTATCAACAATTGAGCGGTAATGATCACATCACCCTGTTGGCGCCGCTTGATTATGATGAAATGGTTCATCTGCTCAAACAGGTTGATCTGGTGATGACCGATTCCGGCGGCATTCAGGAAGAAGCGCCGGCGTTTGGCAAACCGGTTTTGGTGTTGCGCGAGGTGACCGAACGTCCCGAAGCGATTGAGGCGGGCGCCGCCATGCTCACCGGGATGGATAAAAATCGAATCGTCAAAAATGTCAGCGAATTAATTGACAATGCGGCTTTATATCAACAAATGGCCAACGCAATCAATCCTTACGGCGATGGCTTTGCCAGCCGACGCATTGTCGATTTTTTGTTAAAAATGTAGGGGCGAACGGCCGTTCGCCCCTACGCCGTTCCACAAAATTTATCAGAGAATAAAAAATCACAGAGCAAGCATGGATCGATCTTCAAAAATATACATCGCCGGTCATCGCGGTCTGGTGGGTTCGGCAATCCTGCGCAGGCTCCAAAAAGCCGGGTTTGACAACTTTCTGCTGCGCACTTCCGGGGAATTGGATCTGTGTAACCAGGCGAGTGTCGCTGAATTTTTTAAGACGGAACAGCCGGATTATGTCTTTTTAGCAGCGGCAAAAGTAGGGGGGATTTTAGCAAATAATACCTACCCGGCGGAATTTCTGCGCGACAACCTGGTCATCCAGACCAATGTCATTCACCAAAGCTATATCAGCGGTGTAAAAAAGCTGTTGTTTTTGGGCAGTTCCTGTATTTATCCAAAATTTGCCCCGCAGCCCATGCCGGAAAGCTGCTTGTTGGATGGCAAGCTGGAACCTACCAACGAACCGTATGCGATTGCCAAGATTGCCGGTATCAAAATGTGCCAGGCCTATAACCGCCAATACGGAACGCGCTTTATCTCAGTGATGCCGACTAATTTGTACGGTCCGAATGACAATTTTGATCTGCAAAATTCTCACGTGTTGCCGGCCCTGTTGCGTAAATTTCACGAAGCAAAAGTGCAAAACAAGCCCGCTGTGGAAATTTGGGGAAGCGGCACGCCACGCCGGGAATTTCTGCACGTGGATGATTTAGCGGACGCCTGCCTGTTTTTAGTGGAAAATTACGATAAGAGTGAGATTGTAAATATCGGGGTCGGGGAAGATCTTTCCATCAAAGCACTGGCTATGTTAATCAAAGAAGTGGTGGGGTATGCCGGTGAGCTGACCTTTGATGCCTCAAAACCGGATGGCACGCCGCGAAAATTATTGGATGTCTCTCGGCTGGATGCACTGGGTTGGAAAGCGCAAATTTCTCTCCGGGAGGGACTGCGCCAAACCTATGGATGGTATTTGAAGAATGAACAGTGAATATAAATTATTTGGCTGATGAAAGCGTTTGTTGATGATATTTCCAACACAATCGATGAGGATATATAAGACTTCTCATTGACTAGAAATACATTTTGCAAGCAGTTAAAAAAACGCCAGAGAATATCTGGCGTTTTTTTTTGCTAAAAATGATCAATTCCAGTCCGCATTTACGATCAACCCGTTTTGCGTGTCGATGAAGAACGCTGTTTTGACGCTGCCTTGGGGCGTTTTCGCTGTGTTTTAGACGGTTTCGCACCTTTTTTGCTTTTTGTGCCGTTCCTTGAAAATTCCTCGCCTTGTTCAGCCAGTCTTTCAGCCTTACGTTTCCTGATTTGGGTAAGAATTTCTTCTACTTTTGTTAGTTCTCGCCCACCATTGTTTGCATTGTCATTTTGTTTAGCAGTGTTCTTCTTGCTTGAATCGTCCTCTAATATATCCGCCTGGTCAATTCTTTCGGGATAAAGTTTGATTTCCTCGGATTGACATCGATAGCGATTCATAACATTCGCCCAATGTTCCAATTCTTCTTTGTAAAAGCTTAAACGCGCTTTCGATGGGTTGAAATGGGAAGGTAAATCGTTTTTAAACGCGCGTTGAGTGAGGTCGAAAATTTTCTTAAAACCCAGGAAATTTGCAGCCTGGTTGGGAGAAAGCGGCGTTTTATCAGAAATATAAATGCGAAAATTAAATTCTTCATTCAGCCACTCGCGCGTCCAGTCGGGGTCTTCCTTGTATAAGGCATCCAATATTTTAAGATACTCTTCATCTTTATTGGCATAGCGTATTTGCGCGGTTCCGATACGCGCCTCTTTATTTTCGGGGTCTTCTTTTAGAATTCGCTGGTATATTTGTTCGGATTGCTCAAAAAGTTTTCCCTTACGAAGCGATTTCGCTAAATCCAGCCAGGCTTCCGGGGTATTTTCAACCTCGGCATACTTTTCATAATAACGCATTGCTTCATCATATTTTCGAATCTTTTTCAGCGATCGCGCCAGCCACTGGTAACCCTTGCCATAATCGGGATTTGTTTTAATCAGTTTCCTCAGAGGTTCGATAGCTTTTTTGTATTCTTCCTTTTCGTAATATTTTCGCGCCCAATTCAGCACAACAAAAAACTGCAAGCGTGCCGGTAAAAACGAAACATCCTGGTTTTCATTATAGACGTCCATGTGTGTCGTAAAAATCATTTTGGGCTGACCTTTTTTACGGCGGGTGCTGTTTAGCTCCGATGTAATACGCTTAAAATAGTTGTATGTTTTTTGACGTAAAAAAGTCTCGTTATCGAAAACAATTTCAATTTCCCGGTCATCAAGACTTTCGTGCAGCTTTTGTTCCGCTTCAAAGCGTAGTTTACCTAAATACTCTTCAACCATTTCCGGCGGTTGAAGAATACTGACGTCAAAAGTAAGATTTTGCTCCTCATCATTCAGAACAAAGTAACTTGTAAATGTAATTTTGTTTACTTCCAGTTCCCACTTGCGAACAGCAAGCGCAACTAAAGTAATTTCTTGTTTCGACATGTAAAATATCTCCTTAATTAGAATTTTTTCAAGTTTATTGGCATATCTCATTTAGTTGCCGAGTCGCGGTTGCGGTAAACCCCGCAACAAAAATTTGGGCATTATCCATAATCGCATCTTTATTTATGTGAATCGCATCCCACGGGTTTGAATTGAATATATTATTTACGAATGGCAATAACGCCCGACAGATGCTTTTTTAAGTAATCAAATATTTCATAAAAATAGTTTTAGCGCCTTCAATACCAAAAGTATAACTGTTCGGATTTATATCGAAGATGACTTCGTTTTGTGACAGAACAGATTGTTTGACTTTCATGCGTTCACCTTTGTTCCCGGAGTATTTTTTATATTTGCGCCCCTTGCAGTCATTCGCTTTTTTGGGGATGTCTTCGCAGGTATTAAAAGTAAACTCGTTTTTATTGCCAGAACCCGATACTTACCTTGTCGAAATGCCCGGAAAGCCTTCGCTTTCCATAACAACAGTACGCTGGTGAGCAGCGTATCATCGGATTTAATTGGCAAAACCTGAAATTGAAATTTGATACCAATTGTAATTTGTAATGTTATCGTCGCTAAAATTAAAAAATTTACAAAGCCCTATGTCGTTGAGAACAGGTGTGTTGACAGTGTTTCTTCGGTAAATAATATTGTTGGCATCTGGTGTTTCGTATTAGAAAGATGTAAGCAATAATGGATTGTTTTACAATAAACTATATCTCAAATTGTTTGATCATGATTGTTTTTGTTTACCTAAAATTTAACATATTGATCAACGTATAAAAATAATCTTGAATACAAACATGGAAATGTTTGTAAAAGTAGTCAGTCAAAAATGAATAATCTTGTTTTATTCTTATATGCGAAGTTGGCCAGAGCAATAAAAGTTGGCTGAAATTTTATGAGAAGTCAAATATTTATGTCAAAAAATACCTGAATTGTAAGCCTTGAATACTAAGGCGACGTCCATCCTGAAATAAACAAGTTGGAAGAAGTGAGTTAATAAACGTTATCAAGATTGCCCTGAACGATTATACAAAATAAAAAATCTAAAAACAATCTAAATTTGATATTTCCCTAAAGGTAGATATTATAATGAATTAAACCCTGAATAATTTGCGCCGCATTCGTCGCATGGAGCGTTTTAAAATCTAATTGTTTGGCAATATTTATGTTCGCCGGTGTGTCGTCAATAAATATAACGTTTGAAGGCGATACTGAGAGTTTGTTTAATATTATTCCAAATATGTCGGGCGAAGGTTTATTACAGTTGAGTTCAAAAGATAAAAAGAAATTTTTAAAATAGCTAAAAAACAGGTCTTTTGATCGCGCTAATTGCCAATGAAGTGGGTCTGTGTTGGAACAAACCGCTAAATCATATCGAGCGGATAATGATTCAACCATTTCAGGAATGCCGTTCTTTGCCGGACCAATCAGTTTCGCCCAGGCATCGACAAATTGTTCGTAGGTAATGTCACGCGAATAATGCTTTTTAAATGACTGGTGAAATTCGACAGGTGTTAATTCGCCGCCCATAAATTGTAAATGAATTTCAGAAAGAAAAAAGTGTTGTAGCGTTTCGCATGGCAGCTTGCAGTAATCTGATAATGCCGAAATGGTGCGCCCTGGGTAAATCTCAATCAGAACGTTGCCAAGATCAAAAATAATATGTGTGATCATTCCTTGAAAATCAGTAATATGTTATCGAAATTTGAGCAATTTATAAAATCGGGCGGCAATTTATACCGGAAACTCTTATTTTGCCACGGATTTTCGAAAAAAATGCGACGACAATTTGTGCAACAAAAATGGAGCTGAAAATGACGATTCGCGTAAAAACCGGTCTTGATGTCTTGCGTGAAAATAACTTTGAACCGCTGAAGGGTCAGCGTGTGGCCCTGCTTTGCAACCAGGCATCTGTTGCCGGCGATTTAACCCACGCCGTGGATGTTTTCTTTCAGGCGGAGCAGGACGCCGGACTTTCGCTTCGGGCGTTGTTGGGCCCGCAGCACGGGTTGTGGGGGCACACCCAGGATAACATGATCGAGTGGCAGGACTACCGGGACAAGCGAACCAACATTCCGGTGTATTCGTTATATGGCGAACGGCGTAAACCGACCTCTGGAATGCTGCAAAATATTGATACGTTAATTATTGATTTACAGGATGTTGGCGCAAAATATTATACATTCATCTGGTCGTTGGCGTTGAGCATGGAAGCCTGCCGGGATTTGGGGATATCGGTAATGGTGCCGGATCGTCCCAACCCGATTAATGGCGTGCAAATTGAGGGAACATTTATTCACAATGGCTTTCGCAGCTTTGTCGGCTGGCGGGACATCGGTATCCGGCACGGGATGACCATCGGTGAAATCGCCAAATATTTACAAAACAAATTTTATCCGCAATGTCACTTGCAAGTTGTTGAAATGCAGGGATGGAAACGGGAGATGTATTTCGAAAACACCGGTCTTGCCTGGGCAATGCCGTCGCCAAATATTCCCACCGTTGATTCGACGGTGGTTTATCCCGGCATGTGTCTGCTGGAGGCGACCAACCTCTCTGAAGGCCGCGGCACGACCCGTCCTTTTGAAATTTTCGGCGCTGCTTACATGGATGGATGGCAATTTGCCGCTGAAATGAAAAAATATGAACTGCCGGGTGTGATTTTTCGCCCGTTGGAATTTCAGCCGACCTTTCATAAACATGCCGGGAAAATTTGCGGCGGCTGTTTTATTCACGTGACCGACCGGCGTTCTTTTAAACCGTTTTTAACAACTATCGCATTGCTGCGCGAAGCAATACGGTTGTATCCCGACCATTTCGCCTGGAAATCGCCGCCCTACGAATATGAGTATGAAAAAATGCCCTTCGACATTTTGACGGGCAATGCCTGGCTGCGGGAAATGCTGGAAGCACAGCGCCCGCTTGCTGAAATGGCAGCGCGGTGGAAAAAAGAGCAGAATGTTTTTGAGAAAATTCGCCGGGAATTTTTGCTTTACTAATGGCGATTGAACACTGTTTTTGGGGCTTCTATTTTCCGCGCTCTGATTTTTCAATTGATTCGATTCGCTTGAGCAACCCATATACTTCTTTTTGCTCCACCAGGTTGAAATATTGTAGAGCGATGGAAACATATCCGATTGAATAAAATACGAAAGAAATAAGCGTCGTAATTACGCTTAAAGTTAATGAAAGCGCTTTCCAGTTCGACATATCTGCCTTTTCCGGAAAATTGCCGGCAAGCGCAAAGTCCACAATTGCTTCCGGAAACGACACAGCAAGCGAAATGAGGTAAATGGCGAAAAATGTAATAAGAATTATTCCAAATGTTTGCCACCAATGACCTGAAATAATTTTAAAACAGCGGGTAATGGTTTCAAATATTCCCATTTTTTCCCGGAAGATGATGATCAAGCCTAAGGTGAGCGGCACTGCGATGTAAACGCCCGGCAGAATAAAAACGGTGGTTGCGACGAGGATAAAAATGGATGAGACAATCGAGAAACCGAACGCTTTGGGAAGGTTTATTGCCGCGATTTTGAGAACATCCATCGTTTCAAATTGATCAAAACCGTTGTCCATATAGAGAACAATATAGGCATATATGACTGATGAATAGATCAGAAATGTAATAAAAACAATCGTATATAGCGGAAGTGAAGGGATCAATTGATTCAATTGAAACGAAGCGTAGTCCCGCTCAACAGGAATTGTAAAAAAATATGTTTTATAAACAGACAGAAAAACAATCAACGGTCCCATTATAAATAAAATTTGCCAGAGTAGATTACGAAAGTTTTGGCGTTGGAAATGATATGTCGCTGTTATGATTGCGCTGAAATTTCGGACTTGACGAAATTCGATCTGTGCGGTATCGTCCACAACTAATTTTTCTTTTTTACGGATGCTTTCACTTTTTGACATTTTTTAGAAATGCAATTATCCAGATGGATTTGAAAATAACATTTAGTGCTGATTTGAATTGAGCATGTCTTGATGTTTAGAATTACAACCCCTACGAACTCTCTTCCGGCAAGCCGGGAAGACTTTAAAGGAACATCAAGACCGTGTTAATTCAAAACAGTATAAGCGGCTGATTTGTAACAAAATGTAACACAAATATAAGGCAAAAAATTCAGCGATCACAGAAGTTTTTACACCGCGGACCGGAATTTCCGGTCAATTTTAGAAGGGTTGAATTCCAACAACGTGCTCAAACCGCCGGAAAATAAATTATAAACGCGGTTCCTTCACCCGGTGCGGTTTCAACTTCAATATGCCCGCGGTTCTGTTTGACAATGCCGTAAACCGTGGACAGCCCAAGCCCGGTGCCTTTGTCGCGCGGTTTCGTGGTGAAAAAAGGCTCAAAAATGCGTGATTTTGTTTGTGAATCCATCCCGACGCCGGTATCCTTGACGGACAACATCACAAATTTACCGGCGCTGACATTGTCGTGTCCCATCAATTGCCGCGCGGTTAATTCGGCATTGCCCGTGGTGATCGTCAACGCCCCGCCCTTTGGCGGCATGGCGTCCCGCGCATTTACCACGAGATTCATAATCACCTGTTCTACCTGCACGGGATCAATTTTTACATTACCGATTTTGGGAGCAAGATTAAATTTCAGCCGAATTTTTTTACTGATGAGTCGTTGCAGCATTTCAGAAATGTTCATGATTGCGACATTAATTTCAATGA
>CAYVDX010000125.1:0-8730 GCA_964450485.1 uncultured Calditrichaceae bacterium | reverse complement strand
CGTTTTTTCGATAAATTTCCCCTAATGCGCTATAAAATTGGATTTCCTCGGGAAAGGCGTCAATCGCTTTTTTATATTCCGAAATCGCTAAATCGCGCTGCCCGGTCAGCTCATAAAATTTGGCGTACGCTTTAAAGCCTTCCCAGGGATTTTGCACCCGCAGCGATTCTGCCTGCGCGACAGCCCGGTTTTTTCCGCCGCCCAAAATGCCCGGGACAACGCTGTAAAAATAAAGCAGATCATGCCGCGCAATCGTATTTTTACGATCCAACCGAACCGCTTTTTCCAACAACTTTTTCGCCTTTGCCGCATAAAAAGGCTTGTTAAAAAAACTCGCCTTCAGCCCTTTTTTAATATACACCCGCCCCAACCAAAGATAAGCATCCGAAAGCCCCGGATCGTTTTTCAACGCTCGATTGAAATAATCGCGCGCGCTATCCAACCGGCATTCGGAGTAGGCAATTCTGCCCATGTAGTAATACGGGCGGTCAAGCGTCGGGCACATGTTCGCGGCCGACTCAAATTTCACTTTTGCAAGCTGAAGCTTTCCTTTGTTGAACAAAAAAATGCCTTCTTGCACCATGAGCAGCGCGCTTTTGGGAAATGCAAACCCGGTGAAAAAGTGAATCGCCAGGCCAGCAATGAGAATATATTTGTTGAAATGTTTCTTTTGCATTTTTCCGTGCTGTTCGTTAATGTGCCGGCTCGGTAAAGTTTATATTCGAAATTCCGCAAAAATAAGTTCGTTTTTTTTTGTTATCTTTCCGTGATAATTCCGGATTCATCGTCTCTGCACATTCATGATACTGTTGGCGAATTCAATCCGCTGTGGGATGAATCCCACCGTTCAGAGGGGGAAGCCCGATTTTTTTAACTCCAATCATGGCGTTTCCACGGCTGAGCCTGTCCCGGTTTCCGGGATCAGGCGGAGCGGATTGTCCACCCGATTTATAATTCGCCAACAGGATCATTCATCTTGGTATTATCCGCAAAAAATAAAAAATCTTTTTGTTTTGTGAAACTTTTCGAGTATAATTACGCATAGTAACTGACTGCGAGTCAGTTGGTAGGGTGATGCGCATAAAACAGTGGGACGACTCATGGGAATTGCGGAAAGAAGGGAACGCGAAAAAGAGCAGCGGCGAAACATGATTTTAGATGCGGCGGAAAAATTGTTTTTCTCACGCGGGGTTGAAAATGTGACCATGGACGACGTCGCGGAAGAAGCGGAGTTGAGCAAGGGCACGCTTTACCTGTATTTCAAAAATCGCGATGACATCTTCCACGGGATTCATTTGCGCGGATTGGAAATTTTAAAATCGAAGTTTGAGGACGCCATTAAACTCGGTGAAAACGGCATTTGCAAAGTCCGGGAAATCGGCAATGCCTATTACCAGTTTTGACGGGAATACCCGCACTATTTTTTTGCAATGATTAACTTTGGCCCTAAAAATTTAGATTTGAACGATCCCGCATCCTATGGCTTCCGCTGCCATCTCACCGCGGAAGCGGTAATGGAACTTGTGGCGCGGGCGGTGCGGGTTGGCATCGATGATGGCAGTATTCGCCCGGAATTAAATCCAATTAAAACCGCCTACTTGCTTTGGGGGCAATCCGCGGGCATTATTCAGGTTATTCAACGGCAGGGTGACTATCTGATGGAGTTACATGGGATAGACCCGGACGAGCTGGTTCCTGCAAATTTTGATCTGATTTATCACGCCCTGCTCAGACCGGAAAGCTGAAATTTGAAACTGGAAATATGAAATTTGAGGCAACCTTAGCTACCGCGTCGGGTACTAAGTTGACAGGTCATTTTTTTAAGTTGTGTTTTTTTTTGTCTCTGTTTGTGACTGGTGGTCAGAAAATAAAATAGCGTTGAGGAAAATGTAATGTATAAAAAACTGATTTTTGGATTATTAATTTTTGCGATCGGTGCGGCACACGCGAATGAAAATATTTTGGAGAAATACGTGCAGATTGGCTTAAAAAGCAATCTGGCGTTGCAGCAAAAGGATTTTTCGGTGCAACAAAGCTTACAAGCGTTAAAAGCGGCGCGCGGCATGTTTCTGCCGTCGCTGAGCATTGAAGCGCGCTACTCGCGGGCCGGGGGCGGGCGCACCTTTGATATTCCGGTGGGAGATTTGTTCAACCCGCTGCACGCCACGCTGAATCAACTGATTCAACAGCAGCGTTTTCCCACGGATTTACAAAATGTTGAGATTCCCTTTTTGCGAAAAGAGGAGCACAATACCAAAATTCGGGTGGTGCAGCCGGTCTTTCAACCGGGGATTTATTTCAACCAACACGTCAAAAAACATCTGGCAAACGCCCAACGCGCCGAGCGTGACGTTTTTGCGCGACAATTAGTTGGTGAGATCAAAAAAGGATATTTTACCTATTTAAAAACCCTGCAAATCGAGCGGCTTTTAGATGAAACCAAAAAATTGTTGCGGGAAAATTTACGGGTAAGCGAAAGTTTGTTCAACAATCAAAAAGCGACCGAAGATGCGGTGCTGCGGGCGAAAGTTGAGTTGAGCGAATTGGAACAGCAGCAAGCCGAGGCGAAAAAAAATCGCGTATTGGCCGCGGCGTATTTCAATTTTCTCATCAATCGTTCATTGGAAGATTCCATCGAAATAGCGGACGAATGGGAAGCCGCGGATCAGACATTGCCGGATTTGGCGGCCGCTGAAAACAGCGCCCTGAAAAATCGCGATGAGTTTGCGCAATTGCAGCAGTCAATCCGGGCGGCAAAGAACGGCGTAAGCGCGAAAAAAACAAGATATTTACCCGGCGTTAACGCGGTGTTCGATTACGGCTTTGAAGGAGAGAAATATCGCTTCGGCAAAAATGATGATTACTGGATGGCGTCGCTGGTGCTCTCCTGGAATTTGTTCAACGGTTTTCGGGATCGCGCGCGGGTGCAGCAGGCAAAACTGGCCAAAAAAAGTTTGGAGGCCCGGCAAGCCGAACTAAAACAGCAGATCGCTTTGCAGGTGCGCGAGGTGTATCACAACATGATTGTCGCCGGAAAGAATGTGTTGACGGCAAACGAGCGGGTGTTGAGCGCGCGAAAATCATACCGTATTGTGGAACGGAAATACCGCGAAGGCATGGCATCGCAGATCGAGTTTTTGGACGCTCGCGCCACGCTGACCAATGCGGAAATCAACCGGATTGTCAGCAAGTATGATTACCGGATCGCCCTAACGGAGTTTGAACGTGCGACCGCGGCGTATCCGTTAGAGAAGTAAAAAATAAAAAGTGGGAAGTGGGAAGTGGGAAGTGGGAAGTAAAAGTTTAATAAAACCTAACCTGGACAAGCCCCCAATGGGGCAGGCCAGAGCCAAACAGGTTTTTAAAAAGTAGTTGCATGGCGCGCCATGCAACTACTAAATCGTCATTAAATTTTTTGACACAAAGTGGCAGAAAATTATTTGTAAGACACTAAAAACCAAACATTTTGATGATAAAAAAGCGAGGTTATGATTATGAAAAAAAGGCATTTTTGGATCGCCGCAATGATTGTGAGCGTCGTTGCAGCGTTGTACATCGGCTGCAATTCCCGGGCGGAAGAAGCACCGCAGGTTCACAAAACAGTGGTAAAAACGGCGCGCGTGGTGCACCGGCAAATGGTTTTTCCGGTGCAAACCAACGGCATGTTGGCGTCGCGGGCGGAAATGAAGCTGTCGTTTAAAACCGGCGGGATTATCAGCCGGTTGCATGTTGACGAAGGCGCCGGCGTGCGAAAAGGACAATTGCTGGCCAGTCTCGATCTGTCAGAAATACAGGCGCGGGTCAGCCAGGCGCGGAGTGCTTACGACAAATCCCGTCGGGATTTAGCGCGGGTAAAAAATCTGTTTGCGGATAGCGTGGCCACCCTTGAACAATTGCAGGACGCAGCCACGGCATTGGATATCGCGCAGGCAAATTTGAAAATCGCAACATTTAACTTGCGTCATTCCAAAATTTACGCGCCTTCTTCCGGGAGAATTCTCAAACGATTTGTCCAGCA
Source organism: uncultured Calditrichaceae bacterium (assembly GCA_964450485.1). Taxonomy (GTDB): domain Bacteria; phylum Calditrichota; class Calditrichia; order RBG-13-44-9; family J075; genus JACKAQ01. The sequence goes on along the minus strand of CAYVDX010000125.1, from coordinate 4,712 downwards.
AAACGAATGGGTGAGCGCGGGATTCCCGGTGTTTAAATTTGGCGCGTCTTCGCAAGGCTGGCTGATTCGCGCCGGCGTTTCCGAGCGCGATGTGGTTCAATTACAGCTTGGCGACTCCGCCATCGTTCAATTTGATGCGTATCCCAATCGCAAATTCACGGCAACTGTCTCGGAAGTTGCCCAGGCGCTCGATCCGGCCAGCGCCACCTTTGAAGTCGAGCTTTCGCTGAGGCCAACGGAGGTGCGTTTAGCGTCCGGGTTCGTTGCCAACGCGCAAATTTTTCCCGCTGCCCGGCAAACATTTGCCATGATTCCCATTGAAGCGATGGTTGAAGGAAACGGAGACGCCGGGTTCGTTTTTGCCCTTTCAAATGATGGCGGCGCCGCCCAAAAAGTGGCGGTAAAGATTGCTAAAATTACCGATGACGCGATTGCCGTAAATCGCGGGTTGGAAAATGTTCAGCGGGTCATTACCGATGGCGCGGCCTATCTGACCGACGGCGCTCCCGTCGAACCGCAACTGTAATTTAACAGATGAGTGTGCGACAACATTGGGTCAGAAATTCGCGTTTCTGTGTGGGAAACGGTCGCGACCGTTCCGTGTTTTCAATCTGTTGTCCCAGGGTATTTGTTTACGTTTAACAAATGAAGGATAACCCATGAAGTTACCAAAGTTAGCCATTGAAAATTATCAATTTACCATCATCGTTATCGTGCTGCTGGTGTTGTCCGGGCTGGTGTCGTTTGTGACCATGCCGCGCTCGGAAGACCCACAGATTAACCAGCCGGGCGTGAATATTTTCGCGATATTTCCCGGTGCAAACCCGGAAGATATCGAGGAGTTGTTAATTGATCCGATTGAGGAAAAGGTCAATGAACTCAATGACATCCATAAAATCAACGCCTTTGCGGAAGACGGTCTGATGCGTATGCACGTGGAGTTTGACCACGGGCAAGACTCTGACGATGTGTACAACGACGTACTGCAAAAAGTAAACAGCATTCGCAATGAATTGCCGGAGGGAGTGCTGCGGCTGCAAGTCGAGCAATGGGAAACCAGCCGGGTAAATATTTTGCAAGTGGCCCTCACCTCGGACTCGGCCGGTTATCCTAAGTTGGAAAAAGCCGCGGAACGGCTAAAAAAACGCATTGAACGGCTTCCCGGGGTCAGAAAAGTGCAAACCTGGGCGTTCCCCAAACAGGAGATTCGTGTTTCCGCGAACATGAAAAAGATGGCCCAACTGCGCATTCCCTTGCAGCAGGTCATTACATCCATTCAAAGCGCGGGCATGAATATTCCCGGGGGAAACCTGGACATCGGCAATCGCCGGTTTAGCGTGCAAACCAGCGGCTCTTTTGCGTCGCTGGATGACATCCGCAACACCATTGTGCACGCGGCAAACGGCAAAATTGTGCACCTCCGCGATATCGCCGAGGTTGACTGGGCGCACGAGGACCAGAATTATTTTGCCCGTTTTAACCGCCGCCGGGCTGTTTTTGTGAGCTTGAGCCAAAAGGAAGGCGCCAATATTTACAATGTGATGGCCGGCGTCAAAAAGGAAATCGCCGGTTTTCAAAGCGAATTGCCCGGCGACATTCAAATAGTGACGGTTTTTGACCAGTCGCGCAGCGTGAAAACCCGGGTAAACGGCTTTTTCGGCAACCTTTTGCAGGGCGTCATCCTGGTGGGCGTGATTGTGCTGTTGGGCATGAGTTTCCGCGCCGCGCTGATCGTGATGATGGTCATTCCCATTTCAATTTTGATCGCCCTGGGTTTTGTGGATTTAAGCGGTTACGGATTGGAGCAGATGTCCATTGCCGGTTTGGTGATTGCCCTGGGCCTGCTGGTTGATAACGCAATCGTTGTGTCCGAGAACGTTTCGCGGTTTTTGAAGCAGGGCTACAGTCGCAAGGACGCAGCTGTCAAAGGCACCTCGCAGATCGGCTGGGCGGTGGTCAGCTCCACCGCGACCACGGTGCTGGCCTTTTTGCCGATTATGCTGATGAATAACATAAGCGGCGATTTTATCCGCAGCATGCCGGTGACGGTCATTTATACCCTGATCGCGTCGCTGTTTATTTCGTTAACCCTTACGCCTTACCTGGCCAGTCGTTATTTACGCAGCAACGGCGGCGCAAAATCCGGGCGCGTGCAAAAAAAGCTGGATCGTTTTATTCAAACCAACTATCATCGCCGGTTGGACATCTCCCTGAAGCGTCCCAAACGGGTGCTGGCCATTGCAACGACCGTCTTTGTGGCGTCATTGACGTTGTTCCCGATTGTGGGGGTCAGCTTTTTTCCAAAAGCGGACAAAACGCAGTTTGTCATTAACGTGGAAACACCCAAGGGCGCCAGCCTGCGCAAAACCGACGCCATCGCGCAAACCGTCGAAGCGATTTTGGCGGGCGATGCGCGGGTTTCACAGTTTGCCGCGAATGTCGGACATGGCAACCCGATGATCTATTACAACATTTTGCCAAAGCAGGAGCAAAGCACCCACGCACAATTTTATGTGGAATCGCAAGTGGAAAATTTGCAGAAATTTTACCGTTTGATCGACGATTTGCGGGAAAAATTCGCGGAAATTCCCGGCGCGCGTATTGAAGTCAAGGAGTTTGAGCAGGGACCGCCGGTGGAAGCGCCCATCGCCATAAAAATTTTGGGCGATGACCTAAATGTGCTCAGCAACATCGCCCGTGATGTGGAAGCAATGATCGCCGCAACAAAGGGAACCGTAAACATTAACAATCCGCTGGCGACGAACAAAACCGATTTGTTTGTAAACATCAATCGCGCTAAAGCCGGAATGATGGGCATTCCCATTGCCGAGATTGACCGCACCGTGCGCGCCGGGATTGCCGGTCTGCCGGTCTCGACCTTTCGCGATAACAGCGGGGATGAATACGAGGTGGTGGTGCGGTTGCCAATCGGCAATCATCCGCGTATGTCTAATTTTAATGACATTTACCTGGCATCTTACAACGGCGCGCAGGTGCCGTTGACACAAGTGGCAAATGTGGAATTCAAATCATCGCCGCTGGAAATCAGCCATTTTAACCTGGAGCGCAGCGTGACATTGACCGCGGATGTGACCCGCGACGTCTCGGTGAATAACGCCACCCGGCAGATCATCGATCAATTGGACGGCTACAACTGGCCGTCCGGTTATCGCTATTATGTCGCCGGCGAGCTGGAAAGCCAGCGGAAATCTTTTGGGGGCATGTTTCAGGCCATCTTGATCGCCATGATTGCCATTTTTGGGGTGCTGGTGCTGCAATTCCGCTCGTTTTCCCAACCGCTGATCGTTTTTGCGGCCATCCCGCTGGCCATCATCGGGTCGATCATCGCCCTGCTGCTGACCGGCAATAGCTTTTCCTTTACCGCGTTTGTGGGGTTGACCAGCCTGGTGGGGATTGTGGTGAATAATTCCATTATTTTAGTGGATTACACCAATCAACTGCGGGCGGAGGGCAAGGACTTGCTGACCGCATTGAAGGAAGCCTGCGGAACACGTTTCACCCCGATTGTTTTGACCACCGCAACCACCATTGGCGGGTTGCTGCCCCTGACCATCGGCGGGGGAAGCATGTGGGCGCCCATGGGCTGGACCATCATCGGCGGACTGTTGATGTCCACCCTGCTGACCTTGATTGTGGTGCCGGTGCTTTATAAAATTTTTACCCCGGTGAACGGCGCTGCTGTGAAAGCGTAAATTGAATCATCTTTCGGGCAAAAGAAAACATTCAGCTTAGCGTTCTTGAGCCGGCGATTTAAGGTCCGGGGGATGGTAAAGAGATGCTGCCACACAAATACGTTTGTTTTACATCGTTCGCAAATATTCTTTAAAATGCTCAAAATTTTTCGACAACGCTATTGCTTTTTTGGGTTTATTCAGCGAGGCAGACAGGCGCGGCGGCATTTCCGGCGTAATGCCCAGCGCCGATTCAACAATATCCATAAATTTCGCAGGATGGGCTGTTTCCAGAAAAACACCGTTCCACGATTTATGGGATGCCTGCAAGAAACCTTGCAACCCCAAATACCCAACTGCGCCATGTGGATCGAGCACGTAACCGGTCGTTTCGTAAACCGCTTTCATGGCAGCGATGGTTTGTTGATCAGTAAACGAAAAACCGGCGATATCTTTACGCATTTCAGCAAGGTTGTTTTGATACAATGACAACATCCGGGCAAAATTGCTTGGGTTTCCCACATCCATGGCATTAGACAGGGTGTGATGCGAAGGCCTTGGCTGAAATTGCCCGGTTCGCAGATAATTTGGAAACACATCATTCATATTTGTAGCGGCAATAAATTTGGAAATGGGAATACCCATGCGTTTCGCCATAAGACCGGCTGTCAGATTGCCGAAATTGCCGCTCGGTACCGAGAACACTGCCGGAAAATCGCGGTTAGGCAGCCGCGACCAGGCATGGGCGTGATAAAAAGACTGGGGAATCAGCCGGGCAATGTTGATGGAGTTTGCCGACGTCAGGAAATAGCGTTGCCGCAATTCCGCATCTAAAAAAGCACTTTTAACCAGCTTCTGACAATCGTCAAAGGTGCCGGATATTTCCAGCGCAGTGATGTTCCCGTCCAGCGTGGTTAATTGCTGCTCCTGAATATGGCTCACTTTGCCGGAGGGATAGAGCACAAACACCCGAATGCCAGGCACTTTGTAAAAACCATGCGCAACTGCGCTGCCGGTATC
>CAYVDX010000124.1:7951-8731 GCA_964450485.1 uncultured Calditrichaceae bacterium | reverse complement strand
GCCGCGTCAACGCTTTGTAAGTCTTGGTATAATTCGGGTTGATGCGGAGGGATTGTTGCGCGAATTCAATGCCTCGTTCAACATCGCCCAACTCCAGCGCGCACCGGGCAATGCCGCCGGCCGCTTCCGCGCAGGTGCTGTCCAATGCATAAGCCATTTCAAAATGCGGAATCGCCCTGGAAAATCGACCGGCTTTCATCAGGTGCTTTCCCCGGCGAAAGTGCAGGCTGGCCGCGGTGGGATCGTGAATATCTTCAAAATAAATTTTATTTTTTTGATACGCTGCAACGGATTGGGGATCACTTTTATCCAGCATGAATTCGTCGATCACCTCGTTATCGATGTTGAACGCCTGGAAATGCAGCTTTTTGCCGTCAATTTTCACAAAAACAAATCCGAAAACCCGCTCCGCGTACAGCGTCCATTCCCGCTTGCCGATGTAGCGCAGCGGCGTGCCGCCGTTTCCGCAAATAACGTAGGTCACCGGGGTTTGCCCGTGGCGGGTCACGATGGGAAAAGTGCGTTCGTAATTGTGATCGTGCCCGGTGAGCACCATATCCACGCCGTATTTTTCAAAAATCGGGTGGAGCAAATTTTTTAATAAAATCCGGCTGGTCGAATAATAATTCCCACCGGCGGTAAAGGGCGGATGGTGAAAATTGACAAAGGTCCATTCAGCGGTATTTTTTTGCAAATCATTCATTAGCCACTGCAATTGCAACTGTTGGGTAAAAAGGTTTTCATCGCCGGAATCGAGCACGATGATGTGGGCGTTGCCGT
>CAYVDX010000124.1:0-7941 GCA_964450485.1 uncultured Calditrichaceae bacterium | reverse complement strand
AAATGAATACCACAACTCGTTGTTCGGGAGGGAAAAATAGTCGAAATAATACGGCGCATAATCTTCGTGATTGCCGATTGCCGGAAACAGCGGAATGTGATTCATCAATGATTGCGCGGGGGTAAAAAACAATTTATTCCACTGCTTGCGCACCTGGCCGCGATCCACAAAATCGCCGTTGTGAATGACAAAATCCGGTTCTTTGGAAACGATCCATTTGACATTTTCAGCATAATTAAACGGGCCGTTTTTGTTATCGCCATATACCGCGAAAGAGAAGGGCGTGTCTTTTTTGACGGCCGTTTTAAAGGTGTAAACCGGGCTTTTCAGGCCCGCTGAAACCACGGAGTAGCGGTAAACCGTTTCCCGTGACAACCCGGTCAGGGTAATTTCGTGAATTTTTGCGGAATCCGGCTCGACAACGGTTTGCATATCCGCCGCGTTCGTCCCGAATATCACTTTGCCGACGCCGGCTGTCGGCGTTTCCCACATAATCGTGATTGAATGAGTCGTGACATTTTGCAGATACGGCCCTTTCAAAAAAACCGTTTTGTCCAATGTGTCACTATTGCAGGGCTTAACTCCCAAAAAAATAAAAGCAAAAAACAAAAAGAAATACGGACTTTTTTGAGAAACACGCATGAACATTTATCCTTTCCACCCTGATTCAAATCGTTACGGAGAATTGAATTCGCAATCTCCGTAACGATTATCCAAATGTAATTAGCCCTTATAATGCGAACAGAAAAAAGTGCTCGCAACAGTTCTTCGCTTTCTTTTACTGGAGCAACAGCATCCGTTTGGTTTTGGCAAACCGCGCGGTTTCCAGGCGATAGAAATAAATGCCGCTGCCGGCCGGGTAGCCGGCGTCGGTCAACCCATTCCAGGTGACTTTATAGGTTCCGGCCGTTTGTTCCCGGTTCACCAGCGTGGCGATTTTTTGCCCAAGCAGGTTGAACACCGAAATTCTCACCAGCGTTCTTTGGGGAATGGCGTATTCGATGTTTGTCTCCGGGTTAAAGGGGTTGGGATAGTTATCGCGCAGGGCATAACCGGCGGGAATTTCGCCGTCGCTGATATCTTCGATGCCCACGGTCAGGCCAAACCACACCGGATCGCCTAACGGGCCGTTATTCAAATCATGGGTGAAAGACTGCGTGGTGTTGGGATAGGCAAAGTCAAACGGCTCGCCGGCAGTGTCCAGCGGCGGCGTATTGACCGGATCGCTGTAAAATGTTTGGATTACGTCTGTCGGGATCGCCGGCCCGTTGGTAAATGCGATTGCTTCATTCAAAAAAGTGGACGCAACCCCGGATTCGTTGACAAAATTTTGGGCGGTTTCATTGAACAGCGGCACTGCTTCCACGGTATCCGGGTAAACCGCTTCGACGGCCGGATCGCGATAGAAATTATTGTTGCGCAAATCCACATGCTGGCTGAGTCCCATGCCGATCAGTTCCGGCCCGATGGAATCGATCTCAACGCCGACAAAACCGCTTAAAATCCTGCTGGGTGAGATGCCGTAAAATCCCCAATTGACGACCTGGTTGTTGGTGAATCTAACGAAAGCTGCTTCGCCGAAGGAGAGAATATATTGCCCGACATTCACAAAAGTGTTGTGATCAAAATAGGCAAATTTGATCCAGCCGCCGCCATCCCGCACCACCCGGCTGGTGACGTTGTAAAAGGTGTTGCCCACGAAAATCAGGGTATCGATATTATTTCCGCGATCGTCAATGCCGCGCCCGTTGTTCGGATCGGCGGTTGTACCAATGTTGCTCATGATGGAATTGCGCATAAAAATCCGCACCCCTTCCGTGTCCAGGCGGAACGCCGATTGCCCGGATTTATCAAGGTGGCAGTCCTCAATGACAATGCGCACACTGTCGGCGCGTACCCGGATCATTCGCCGGTTTAACCCGCCTAACTGGTCTTCGTTGGTGATGTATAATCCCCGGAGCGTCAAATCTCCCCGTGGAGAAAACGGACGCGAGGATGATCCGCCGGCGTCCACCCCGGGAATGATTTTTGGTTTTTCCGTCGCGCCGTCTGCCGCAACCACGGTCAGGTGGTAGCCGCGATTGGTAATATCCCCCAATGTGATGTAAAAGCCGCCGCTTTCCAGCACATAAACGGTGTTGGGATCAACGCGATCGCCATTTGCCAGGGTATCGCCGTCAATCGCCGTGTTGAGCGTGCCGACGCCCTGGGGTACATTTACAATGCGTTGCGCAAAAATAACGCCGGACAGGCCGAACCACAGGCTTATGATCCCGGCCGTTCTCAAAACCCATTTTTGGTAGCGATTCATGATAACCGCCTCCTCTTGTTTTGGTGAATGTGATGAGAAATTAGAATTTATATCTTACCCCCACATCCGCCGTCCAGCCGAAAAACTGGTTGGTTGTGGGAAATCTTTCCACGCCTAAAAAGGAGTCATCCGATTGGTTTGTGATGTTGTTTAAATTGAGAAAAATTTTGACGGATGAGGTGATTTTTTGTTGAAGGGAAATATCCCAGCGGGTAAAGCTATCGGTAAACCCGTCGATTTCTGCCCGGGCCCCGATGCTTTCGGGATCCAGCGTTTTGCCCTGGTTAATCATGGAGATGCGTCCGGTAAACCCGCCTTTTTCATAGCCTAACGTCAGGTTAAAAATATAATCCGCCTGCCCGGGCATGCGGCCCACCCGCACGGTATCGATGATGGTCGGCAAAAACGGCGGCTCCGTCAGGTTTTGAATGACCTGAAAAAAGGGATAAAATGTTTCCGAGGAAATCCGCGAATAGTTCACATTGATGACAATACCGTCCAGCGGGCCGGGCAGGAAACGCAAGTTGGTTTGCGCATCAAATTCAAGGCCTTTTATCGTGGTATTTTCCGGAGCGTTTTCCGGTTGGGTAATCGTAAAGCCGTTAAACGGGTTACCCGGGTCAACAAGACGGCTGGTTCGTATAAAGTCGATGTCTTCCAGGTTCTTGTAAAATGCCCCAAGTGTAAACAAGCCAAATCGATTGTAAACAGACAGGTAAGCATCGTAATTCCATACCTTGGTATGTTTCAGGCCTGGCTCGCCGCGCTCGATGGTGCCGTCCAGCGTGCTGATGCGCTGCCAGGGAACCAGGTTGAAATAGTTGGGTCGGGAGAGCGTTCGCGTGGCGGCGGTGCGCAGGTCCAGCCAGGATGTAAATTTATAGCGCGCCTGAACCATGGGAAGAAATTCCCCGTAACTTTGACCGCCGGTGGTATCTTTTTTTGCACCGGTAACCGGATCGGTATCGCCATCCTGAAACGGGCTGCCAAAAATGCTTTGGTAATTGTTTTTGGTATGTTCAAATCGAAAACCGGGCATAAATGTCAGCCGGCTCCCGATATTGAATTGCGCCATGAGGTAGGCGGCCGTGATGGTTTCGCCGGCAGCGTAATCTTCCAGATCGACCGTGGGTTCGAGCTCGTAAATATCCGGGAATTTTTCGCGAAATTCGTTTAATAAATCCGGGTTCAACCCGACGCCGAATTCATAAATATTCGTATTATTCAAGAAGTTTTCAGCCCGGAAATCCGGATCGATAAAATTACTGATCAAAATGCGGTCTTCGCTGTCCAAATCGAATTGCCGGTAAAAATCACCGGGGTTTTGGGCAATTTCTTCACCCAGCGTATTGATGCCGAACGCGCCGGTATTGAACTCCGTTTTATCCAACGCCCGGTCTTTGTCGCGGATTTTACCGCCCATTTTCAAAAAACCGGAAACTTTTTTCCCAAATCGCAAGGGAATTTTTAAATCAAGCTGCGCCGTAATATCGCGATCGGTGATTTCTTCGGATTGGATTCTGCTGTTTTTGAAAAACGTTCGATCCAGGTTATTTTTCGCACCCGCCGGGATCAATTCCGGCCCTTTGTCGTCTACTAAACTGCTTTTAAAAGCAGCCAATTCGCGAAAGCGATAGCGATAAGTATCCGGCGATTCCTGTTTTACCCGGGAATACGACGTTCGCCAGTTGATTTTCATAAAATTAAAATGATGATCGCCGCTCAGGGAATTGGTAAACAGACCGGTGTTGACCTGACGTTGACGGAGGTCGATCTCCTGGTAGGCGGCGTTAATGCGGTAACGCCGCCGCCGTCGCAGCTCATCGCGCTCGGTTCTGGCCCAAAAGCCATTGTATCTTAAGCTGCCGTTTTTTAGGGCATAATCCAGGTTTAACCCGCCGCTGAAGCGGTCGCGGTCTTCGAGAATATCAACCAGGTTAAGGTTTTCCACCTGAATTTTTCCCGGGCCATCCGCTTGCGGAACAAAGCCATAATCGGCGTCCAAAGCGTCGGAACTGCGGTCGGCGCGTTGCAGGCTGCCGGTGGCCAATATGCCCAACTTGTTATTAAAGTAGCGATTACTCAGGCTGAAACTGCCGCGGTATTGCCCAAGCTCTTCCTGTTGGTCGTTATAACCGTATTGAAAACGCGCATTTGCCCGAAAATTTTCCGGCGCTTTCCGAAACACAAAATTTACCGACCCGCCGATGGCGTCTGCGTCCATATCCGGCGTGATGACTTTGAAAACCTCGATCCCGGCTAACACGTCCGGGGAAATCATGCTGAGATCGACGGAACGATCCTGGGGATCGGTGGAGGGAATACGCTCGCCGTTGATCAAAATCGAGTTGAATTTTGGGGCCAGACCGCGCACGACCACCTTTTGCCCCTCGCCGGCGTCGCGCAAAATGGCGATCCCGGGCAGCCGCCCCAGGGACTCCGCGGCATTCTGATCCGGCAATTCCTGGATGCGATCGGATGATACCACATTGACGATGGTGTTGGCATTCAACTGCCGGTTGATGGCTTTTGCCTGGCCTTCCAGCAGCGCGGTGACCGTCACTTCATCGCCCTCGATATTATCCATTTCCAATTCAAAATTTTGCGTTTGTTTCTGTCCCGCGGTCACAACGACTGTTGCCGCGGTTTCGCGATATCCCAGGTAAAGCACTCGCACCACGTATTTTCCTTCGGGAACGGCCGGCACGACGTAAAACCCATCCTGGTCGGTTGAAGCGCCCAGGACGGTGTTTTCCAAAACGATGTTGGCGCCCAGCAAGGGTTCACCGCTGCGCGCATCTGTCACAATCCCAACAATCTGACCGGAACCATTTGCATAAATCATGCAGACCAGCGCGGACAACATTAGCAGTAAATATGTCCGACAAAAAACCGTTGCGCTCATTTTGAACCTCGCAAGTTAAAACGATTCTTAAACAGGCCATAAAATCAAGTATACTTGGTATACGAACTTAAAACAAAAAAATATTTACACAAACAAAATCACCGCTCAACGACCTCGTGTCCGTGCGTTAATGGGCGATTTTTATTTCCGATCCGCAGGATTCCCGGATCACCAGCCGTGGTTTTAACACAATTCGCCGTGGCGTAGTTTGACCCCGGATCAGCTTTGTCAGCATATCCACAGCCAGCGGGCCGATTTCTTCGGTGGGTTGATGGATCGTCGTTAACGGAACCAGCGCGGTGACGCTTTGATCGATATTATCGAACCCCACAATGGCGACATCTCCCGGAACCGTTAGCCCGTTGTCTAATATCGCCTTTTGAAATCCCAGGGCGGCAAGGTCGTTGTAAACAAACATCGCCCGGGGAGGATCGGGTAATTTTGAAAATTGTTTGCCGATTTCATAACCGGAGGTGTAATCATTCCATTCGCCGCGCCGCAATAAATGAAATTCAAACTTTTCATTAAAGGAAACCCCGTAATCTTCCAACGCTTTTAAAAACCCTTTTTTGCGAATGGCGCCCAGCAAATTCCCCTGTTCCCCGTTTATATAACCGATGGTTTTATAGCCGGACTCTATTAAATGTTCGGCGGCCAGGTACGCGCCGTACTCATGGTCGGTGCCGACATAATTGATGTCTTCATCCACCATATACGAAACCGCCACATAGGGAAATTTTGCGGCATGAAGCTCCCGAAGCGCCCCGGAAGCGCGATACTGCCGGGTCATGGAGGCGATAATCATACCGTGTACCCCGATTTTCCGATAGTGGTAAATTTGACTTTCTTCTTTTTCCATCTGGTTTGCGGAGGTGGATACCAACAGGTTAAATCCCCTGGCCGAGACTTCTTTTTCCACGCCGCGCGCGATTCTGGAAAAATAAGGGCTTTGCAGATCCCGCAATACCAAACCGATGGTCACGTGCTCGCTAAAACCGCCGGACCGGGGTTTACGGGCTACATAAGTGCCTTTTCCCACCCGGCTGAACAAAATTCCATCATTTATCAATTCCGCCAGTGCTCTTTTTACGGTAATCAGGCTGACATCGTATGCCCTGGATAGTTCATTTTGAGAAGGGATTTTATCGCCAATCGAAAGCATGTCCGCATTTATCTGCGCTTTAATATCGTTGACGATCTGCTGATACAGTGGCATGGAATCCTTTAAATCAATACTCATTCGTGAGTGCTCCCAAAACGATTACGTTGATCATCCTTCATTAAGCATACCAAGTATACCTAGTATCTCAAAATTTGTCAAGTTGTTTTTGCAAAACTATCAAAATACGTTTAAATTTATTTCCACGGTGATTTGAAAACCCCGTTTTCGGGTACGTTGTTTTCCCGGATGAATATATTTTTTAGGAACACAAAACAAAAAGGCAGGAAACATCCAATGAATTTTACTTTGAATCCTTACCGCTATTTTGACCCTGATCCGCAAATCAGGAAAATTGCCGCGGAATTATACGAAGGCGTAAAAAACCTTCCCATCATCAGCCCGCACGGGCATGTTGATCCGCGTATTTTGGCCGATAATCTGCCCTTTCCCGATCCGGCGGAATTGATCATCATTCCGGATCACTACATTTTCCGGATGCTGTATTCCCAGGGTATTTCCCTGGAATCGCTGGGCATTCCCACCCGGGATGGCACGCCCGTGGAAAAGGATCGCCGCAAAATCTGGCAACTTTTTGCTGAAAACTTTCACCTCTTTTCCGGCACGCCCACCGGGGCATGGCTGACCCATGAGTTGGTAGAGGTTTTTGGCGTCACCGAAAAACTGAACGGCGACAGCGCCCGGCGCATTTATGACCACCTGTCGGAAAAACTGGCTTCCCCGGAATTTCTCCCCCGGGCGCTTTTTGAACGCTTTGGCATCGAGGCGCTTTCCACCACCGACGGGGCGGCCGATTCGTTGGCGGATCACCAAAAACTTCGCGATTCCGGCTGGCCGGGGCGGGTGATTCCCTGTTTTCGCCCGGACGCGGTGATCAACCTTCATCAGCCCGGCTGGAAATCTGAAATTCAAAAACTCAGCGCCGCCGCCGATATCGACGTCCGCGGCTACCGTGATTTCATCCGGGCGCTGGAAAACCGCCGGGAATTTTTCAAAAAAATGGGCGCCGCCGCCACGGACCAGGGCATCGAAAGCCCTTACACAAATGAACTTTCCGCAACCGCGGCGGAGCGGCTATTCCAGCGCGCCCTCACGGGGCAGGCCTCACCGGCCGACACCGCGGAATTTACCGCGCACATGCTCATGGAAATGGCGCGCATGAGCGTCGAGGACGGGCTGGTGATGCAAATTCATCCCGGTTCATTTCGCAATCACAACCGGTTGATTTACGAGCGGTTCGGCCCGGACAAGGGCGCGGATATTCCCATGCAAACCGAATACACCCGAAACTTGCACGCCCTGTTGAACAAATTCGGCAATCACTCCAACTTTACCCTGATCGTTTTTACCCTGGATGAGACGACGTATGCGCGCGAGTTGGCGCCGCTGGCCGGTCACTACCCGGCAATGCGATTGGGCCCGCCCTGGTGGTTTCACGATAGCATTGAAGGAATGATGCGCTTCCGCCGGCAGACCACCGAGACCGCCGGCATCTGGAATACGGTGGGTTTTAACGATGACACCCGCGCCTTTCCTTCGATTCCG
>CAYVDX010000123.1:1046-8757 GCA_964450485.1 uncultured Calditrichaceae bacterium | reverse complement strand
CATCCTGCTGCAATTTGCGTCTGCTTTTTCAACGCTTTATTTGCTTATTTTTATCACGGCGCTTTTTGGCGAGGCATATCGTCCCGCGGTGATTGCCAGCGTCGGCGATTATGTGCCGAAATCAAAAACCGGTCGCAGCATGTCGTTTCTTCGTTTGGCAATCAATTTGGGGATGAGCGCGGCCCCGGCGTTTGGCGGTTTTTTGGCAATATCGCTGGGCTACAACTACCTTTTTTGGATCGATGGGTTGACCTGCATTGCCGGCGCGGGTTATTTTTGGAACGCCTCGCGCAAATGGGAAAAACGAGCAGCAATTACTGAAAACATGTCCGTTTCCGAAAGCGAAATGCCGGCAATCGCGCCGCAAAAAAACCGCCATTATTTGCTGTTTCTGTTCGCAACCTTTTTGATGGGATTCAGCTTTATCCAATGGTTTCACAGCGTCCCCGTGTTCATTAAAACCGTGTGGGGATTTGATGAGCGTTACATCGGCATTTTGATGGCGACGAATAGCATTTTAATCTCGTTGATTGAAATGCCCGCCATTCACACCATTGAAAAAGCCAAAAAAATAAAAGCCTCGGTGCTGGCGGGTCTGATATTGTTAGGATTATCTTTTCTGCCTTTTTTGCTGCCGAAGGCGTTGGTTTTCTGTTTTGTTGCAGTGTTTTTGTTCACCCTGGGAGAAATTTTTTTCCTTCCCTTGAATACTTCGATCGCCTTAAATTTAAGCCCGCTTTCTAAGCGCGGTGAATATATGTCATGGTATTGGATGACCTGGTCGCTTACCAATATTGCAGGACCCACAATTGGACTGGCTTTTGTCGATGAATTTGGGTTTTCGCTGTTCTGGATTTGCCTGTCGCTGCTGGTCGGGTTAAGCCTGCTGCTGAATTTATGGCTGTCAGACAGAACCATCCCCTGATTTACTCAAAAATCAGCGATTTATTGATCAATTAATCACCTGATGGAGATACATTGATGAACCCAATTTTTTTTGCGAACCCGTCCGAATTCCGGGAATGGCTCGCGCGGAACCATGAAACCACCGATGAATTGTGGGTGGGTTATTACAAAAAAGCGACCGGAAAACCGAGCATGACCTGGTCTGAATCGGTGGATCAGGCGATCTGCTTTGGCTGGATTGACGGGCTGCGAAAATCCGTGGATGAAGAAAGCTATAAAATCCGTTTTACGCCGCGAAAACCGAAAAGTCATTGGAGCGCGGTTAACATTCAAAAGGTGGAAAAATTGACAGCGCAAGGATTAATGACGCCGGCCGGTCTCAAAGCGTTTCGCAAGCGCGATGAGAAGCGATCAAAACAGGCGTCTTACGAACAAAAAAATATGAAGTTAGCTCCGGAATATGAAGCGAAAATAAAGGTGAACCCAAGCGCCTGGGATTTTTTTGACGCGCTTGCGCCATCTTATAAAAAAGCAACCATTCACTGGGTGATGAGCGCCAAAAAAGAAGAAACCCGGCGGCGAAGACTTGACATTTTGATCCAATCATCCGCGGACGGCCAAAAAGTGCCGCCGCTGCCTTTGGGCAAAAAATAATCACATCATTTTCTAAATGTTATAATTGCGTGAAGATAAATTTGGCGGGAGATATTATCTTGTCTGAAAATTCAAAAAGGTGACAAATATGAAATCAATAAAGCTTGTTATGCTGCTGTTTTTGCTTGGCTTGTTTGCCTCAAACTGTTCGTTCGCAAACGACGATAACCAAGGGAAATCCCAACCGAAATTATCCCGGGAGGCGCTCGGGAAATTGAGCAAAGCCTATTTTGCCGCCGGCTGCTTTTGGTGCGTGGAAGCGATTTTTGAATCCGTAAAAGGCGTTCCGGAGGTGATTTCCGGGTATTCGGGCGGGCATGAACCCAATCCGACGTATCACCAGGTGGGTTCCGGCAACACCGGTCATGCCGAGTCTGTGGAAGTGTATTACGACTCATCCGTGGTGGATTTCCCAACGCTGGTGAAGGTATTTTTCGGCTCGCACGATCCCACCACGCTTAACCGGCAGGGCCCGGACGCCGGGACGCAATATCGCTCCATCGCGTTTTATCAAAACGCGGCAGAAAAAAAAATCATCGAAGATTATATTGCCGAATTAAGCGCGTCAGGCGAATACAAATCTAAAATTGTGACCGAAGTAAAAGCGTTTGAAAAATTTTACCCCGCGGAGGATTATCACCAGGATTACGAGCACCATCATCCCAACAATCCCTACATTCGCGCGGTTTCCATCCCACGGCTGAATCGTTTTAAAGCAAAATTCCCGGAGGTTTTAAAATAATGATATGACCCGCGAATAATTCAAAAAAGACTTCTTTCTCCATTCAAATGTGCGTATCTTTGCAGCCGCTTTTTATCAGCGGCTTATTTTTTTTAAATTATTAACCAGGTAGGATAGACAGAAATATGCTGACAGTAACGGATTTAAGCTTGCAATACGGCAAGCGGGTTTTATTTGACGACGTTAATTTACAATTTACGCGCGGTAATTGCTACGGCGTGATCGGGGCAAACGGAGCGGGAAAATCCACCTTTTTGAAAATTCTCTCCGGCGAAATCGATTCCACACACGGTACGGCGGCATTGGCGCCGGGCAATCGCATGGCAGTGCTCAGTCAAAATCACTTTGAGTTTGAAGAAGTCGATGTACTGACCACTGTGATCATGGGTCATAAAAAAATGTATGATATTATGGCGGAAAAAGACGCCATTTATATGAATCCCGACGCAACCGAAGACGACGGGATGCGTGCGGCTGACTTAGAGCATCAATTTGGCGAAATGGGCGGCTGGACTGCGGAAAGCGATGCGGCGGAGTTGCTCAGTAATCTCGGCATCGCGGAAGATTTGCACACCAAATTGATGAAGGAACTCAACGGCCCGGAAAAAGTGAAGGTGTTGTTGGCGCAGGCGCTCTTCGGCAACCCGGATTTGCTGCTGCTGGACGAACCGACCAACGATCTTGATGCGAAGTCGGCGGCCTGGCTGGCGGATTTTTTGGCGGATTTTCGAAATACCGTGATCGTCGTTTCGCACGACCGCTATTTTCTGGACATGGTTTGCACCCACATGGTTGATATTGATTTTAGTAAAATTCGCATGTACACCGGCAATTATACCTTTTGGTACGAATCCAGCCAACTCCTGAAAAAACAACGGGAAGACCGCAATAAAAAAGTCGAGCAAAAACGCAAGGAATTGCAAGCCTTTATTGCGCGATTTAGCGCGAATGCCTCAAAATCCCGGCAGGCCACCAGCCGCAAGAAAACGCTGGAAAAGCTGGTGCTGGATGAAATTCGGATTTCCAGCCGGAAGTATCCGTTTATCAAATTTGACATGTTCCGGGAACCGGGCGACCAGATTTTGACGGTTGAAAATCTCAGCAAAACCAACGAGAACGGCGACCTGGTTTTCAACGATGTGTCGTTTGTAATGAATAAAGGCGATAAAATCGGCTTGTTGTGCAACGACACCGCTGTGCTGACCACCTTTTTTGATGTGCTTGCGGGAAAACAAAAGCCGGACAGCGGCTCGGTGAAATTCGGGCTGACCATTACCCAAGAATACCTGCCCAACGACAACGAATCGTATTTCTCCGGCGCAAATGATTTGAACCTGATCGATTGGCTGCGGCAGTTTTCAAATGAGAAAGACGAGCAGTTTATCCGGGGGTTTTTGGGGCGGATGTTTTTTTCCGGCGAGGAAGTTTACAAAAAATCCGGCGTGCTTTCCGGCGGGGAAAAGGTGCGCTGCATGCTCTCCAAAATCATGCTTAACCAGCCGAATTTTCTGTTGATGGATGAACCGACCAATCATTTAGATCTGGAATCCGTGACGGCGCTAAATACTGCAATGCGGGATTTTAACGGCTGCATGATTTTTACGTCGCACGATCACCAACTCATGCAAACGGTTGCCAATCGCATTATCGAGATTACGCCCAACGGCATCATTGACCGATTAACGACCTTTGATGAGTATTTACAATCCGAGCAAACTGTCAAACAGCGGGAAGCGCTATACGAGATCGCGGTTTAAGGGATTTTATGAGTCGCAATAATTCTCTTGATTTGAACGAGTACCTGTAATACATTTTATTACAAACAATAACAGGTGCAAATAATGAGAGAAGTATTATCCATTAGTATTGATAAGAATTTAAAAGAAAGCGTCGAAGAGGCTGCTAGTAAATATCACATCAGCAAGCGTGAACTCGTAAAGAAAGCGATTGTGAATTACATCGCGCATGAAGAATTTCGTGAAATCCGTAAAATGGCCGTTCCCTATGCCGAAAAAGCCGGCTATTTTACCGATGAAGATATATTTGACGAATTTTCATGAAGATCGTTTTTGATACCATTATCTATTGCAAATTCACTTTCCGTCAATCGTGTCCCAAATTTTTGCCAACAATTTCGCATCCATTTCCAACGTTTCCGCGAAACCCGCCAGTTTTTCTTCATCGCTTGAGCGAGCATTCCCGTTTTTTGTTAAATCCAACCGTTTTTTAATCAGCAATGCCAATTGCGCATCGACCAAATCGAGTTCATTTTGCAGATTTGCGCTTTGGTCTTCCCGGATTTGCTGTTGCACCAACATCAAATCCAGCACGACAAGGGCCGCCATTGCTTCCGCCACCGGCACGACGCGCGGGCAAATGCACGGGTCATGCCGCCCGCCCACGGAAAGCGGCACGGTTTCGCCGGATTGGTTGACCGTGTGCTGCACTTTGTTAATGGAAGACGGCGGTTTGACGGCCAGGCGCAGCGCCAAATCCTGGCCGGTGGAAATGCCCCCCAAAACGCCCCCGGCGTGATTGGTTTTTGGGACGATTTCGCCGGTTTGATCAACGTGAAAAAGGTCGTTGTTTACGCTGCCTTTCATTTCCGCGGCCCGGAAGCCGCTCCCGAATTCAATGCCTTTGGTGGCGCCGATGGAAAGCAGCGCGTGGGCCAGTTCCGCGTCAATTTTCCCAAAAACCGGATCGCCCAGACCAGCCGGCAAGCCTTTGATGTGCAGCTCGATCACGCCGCCGACCGAATCGCCCGCTTCACCGATGTCGATGATATATTTTTCCATTTTTACCGCGACATCCGGGTCGGGACAGCGCACAATGTTTTGCTCGATAAAATCGTAATCCACGGTTTGCGCTTCGTGCGGGCCGATTTTTCGCACAAATCCGTAAAAGTTTACGCCGTATTGGCCCAGGATTTGTTTGGCAATCGCGCCGGCCGCCACGCGCATGGCGGTTTCCCGTCCGGAAGCGCGTCCGCCGCCGCGATAGTCAAAAATACCGTATTTCTTGAGATAAGTGTATGCCGCGTGACCGGGGCGCACGATCTCTTTGATTTTCGAGTAATCCTTGCTGCGCTGATCTTCATTTTTGACCAGCACACAGATGGGCGTGCCCGTGGTTTTCCCCTCGAAAACGCCGGAAATGATCATCGCGCGATCCTGCTCGTTGCGCGGCGTGGTCACCTTGCTTTGCCCGGGCCGCCGGCGCTGCATTTCCCGCTGAATTTCATCGATGTCAATGGGAATGCCGGGTTTTACGCCGTCAATCACCGCGCCGATATACGGCCCGTGGCTTTCCCCGAAGGTCATCACCGAATATAATTTTCCAAACTTGCTGCCAGCCATCTTTTTGCTCCGAATACTGATTTTTTATGGAATGAAATTTGAAACTCGAAATTTGGGTGTAATTTTTCCAAGTTTTAAATTTCCATTTTCAAATTTCAAAGCAGTTAAATTTCTTCCCAATAATCAAAATCTTCCCAAAATCCCGGGTAGGATTTGCGCACGCACAGCGGTTCGTCGATGGCAACGCCGGGGATGCGCGTGCCCGCCAGCGCAAAGCTCATGGCAATGCGATGATCGTTGAACGCTTGCAGCGCTGCGCCGCGATATTTTTTCCGAGGAATGATGGTCAACGCGCCGTCAGCGTATTCGCTTTTGCCGCCCAATTCAGCGATGTTTTTCTGAACCGCCGCGATGCGGTCGCTTTCCTTGAAACGCAGGTTTTCCACGCCCGTCAATTTCAGCGGCGATGGGGCAAACATGCCGATGACGCTCAATGTTGGCACCAGGTCGGGAATGTCCCGGCAATCCACGGTAACGCCGCGTTCAATGCCGCCGCTGATTTCCACGCGATCCGGGTAAAGCATCACGTTCGCGCCAAGCTGCTCGGCAATTTCAAAAATACGCTCGTCGCCTTGAAGCGAGGGAAGCATCACATCGCTCAACGCGATTTTCGCGCCGTGGATCAAGCCCAACGCCACCCAGTAACCCGCGGCGGAAAGGTCTTTTTCAACGGTGAAATTCCAGATGAAATCCGGTTTTTTTGCGTTGATCCAAATCTTGTTTTGAGAAAATTCAACCGGCAAATTCAGTCTTTTCATCAATTTATACGTCATCGAAATGTAAGGCAGCGACGGGATGTTCTCCTGCAACTCAATCGTCAGATCATCTTCCATCCAAAGCGCGGCCATCATCAGCGCGGTGATAATTTGCGACGTGGGAAGATTCTCAAACGCAATTTTTCCGCCGGAAATTTTTGCCGGATGCACCACCGCCGGGAGCGTTCCGTTTGCATGTTCAACGCGAATGCCCAGCCGTTCGCAGGCCTCGAACACTTGCGAGAAAGGGCGTTGGTGCAAGCGCGCCGTGCCGAAAAATTGAAACGGTTGGTCGAGATGCGCGGCCAGCGGAATCAGAAAACGCGCCGAAGAGCCGGAATTTCCCAAAAACGCTTCCGGCGTGCGGACCTTGCCGATCGGCGCTTCGAATTCCAGCACATCGCCGGTTTGCCGGGATTTCATCCCCATGTTTTGCAGCGCGGTTTGGGTAATTTCCAAGTCTTCCGACGCCAACAAATGCCTGATGCGCGTCGGGCCGAGATTCAAGCTGCCCAAAATGCATACGCGATGGCTCACGCTTTTCGAGGTCGGCAGCGAGATTGTCTTTTCGGTGAGTTTTGTCGGAATAATTTTATACACGGAATTAGGTTTTTAGTTTTTAGTTTTGAGTTGACAAGCGTGAAGCGTAATTCGTAATTCGTGAAAAAACCGAAGCTTACACGCCGTTCATCACACGCATCACGAATCACGTCATCACGCATCACGCTTCATTTTTCCCCATTTGGATTCATCAATTTCGATTGAATGCGAATCGAATTGTCGTGCACCATTTTGTAAATTTGTTTTACGAAATTGGCTTCCATGCCCATTTGCCCTGCTTGCACGAGACGATCTTCCAGCAAATGTTTCCAGCGGCTCACCTGGAAAATGGTCATATTGTGCGATTTTTTGTATTCCCCGATTTGCCGGGAAATCTGGCAGCGGCGCGCCAGAATTTCCAGCAATTGCTGGTCGGTGATGTCAATTTCCGTTCGCAACGCGGCCAGGGTTTCCACGCCGTTGCCCTCGCCTTCCACTTTGCGAAAAATCAGGTTTGCCAGAATCTCCTGCAATTGCGCCGGTGAAAGCTGCTGGGATTTGTCGCTCCAGGCATTTTCCGGGTCGGTATGCGTCTCGATCATCAAACCGTTCATGGCTAAATCCACCGCTTTTTGCGATAATTCGCGAATGAGCGAGCGTTTACCGCCGATGTGGCTGGGATCGCAAATAATGGGAATTTCCGGGGCAAGTTGTTTCAACTCGATGGGAATGTCCCACTTGGGCGCGTTTCGGAA
>CAYVDX010000123.1:0-1036 GCA_964450485.1 uncultured Calditrichaceae bacterium | reverse complement strand
CCGCCATTGATGGCTCCCAGCCGTTTGATACCGGCGTTGCTCATGCGTTCCAGCGCGCCGATCCAAAGCTGCAAATCGGGATTGACCGGATTTTTCACCCAAACCGGCACGTCCACGCCGCGCAATGCATCGGCGATTTCCTGCACGGAAAAG
Organism: uncultured Calditrichaceae bacterium; assembly: GCA_964450485.1. Classification (GTDB taxonomy): domain Bacteria; phylum Calditrichota; class Calditrichia; order RBG-13-44-9; family J075; genus JACKAQ01. Next base: position 883 of record CAYVDX010000123.1, on the reverse strand, counting down.
GGATTCACGGTGGTGCGGGCCCCGATCCACAGCACATCGATGCCGAATTTCAGCGCTTCGTAAACATGCGTGGTGTTGGCCACTTCGCAGGCCGTCAGCAAGCCGGTTTCCAGCTTAACGCGCTTCAGCCAGGGCAGGGCTTCCACGCCCTTGCCTTCAAAATCGCCGGGGCGGGTGCGCGGTTTCCACACGCCGGCGCGGAAAATGCTTACCCCGGGAATTTTTGCAACTGCGCGAGCGGTTTGCAGCACCTGCGCTTCGCTTTCCGCGCTGCACGGCCCGGCAATGATCAGCGGGCGACCGTTTTGCGGCACCCAATCGGTTTGATTTAATACTTCCAAACGGGGGGATGGTTTGCTCATAGCGATACCTTTGTCGGTTTAAACAAAAAAAGCTCCGCGATTTGCGGAGCCTTTGAGAGTTTGCCAAATTTTATGTTGATCTACGCCAATATGCGCCCTCTGCGGCTCCGGTGTTGAAACCAAAAATAAAAGTAGCCAAAAAAATGATAAAGGGTGTTTGTATGACGCATTATTCTTTCCTGTATTATTCTGTCGGGATTATAACCTCGAAAACAATAAAAGTCAAATAAAATATGGTTTTTTCGAATTTTTATCACCGGGTCACCACTATGTGACGGGAGAGGGAAATACACCGTAAAGAGTAATGCGTGGTGACGTGATGCGTGATTCGTGATGCGTGATAAACGGTGTGTGTAAGCTACGGTTTTTTCAGGAATTACGTTTTACGTTTCACGGGTTTTGCACAACGTTTCTTTAAATATTTCAGATACATCAAAAAAATTCTCGTTTAGTGGTTCGCCGACAACGGGATCACAAAAACGCGATCCTAAGCGCTGTTGTTGCTCAAATCCACATCATTT
>CAYVDX010000122.1:3811-8794 GCA_964450485.1 uncultured Calditrichaceae bacterium | reverse complement strand
TACCTGGCCCCAAAATTTGGCTTTGATGTGCAAGGGTTGTTTTTCCCACTCATTTTGCTGCTATTATTGGACTTACCGGTAACGCCTTTGCCCAATGTTTTAATCGCCATCGATCGCGCAAAAACGGCGGCCTGGTTTACTATCATCTCCGGACTTTTACAATTTACGGCCCTGGTTTTGCCGGTTTTGGTGGGATTTTCTCTTAAAATAATCGTCATTTTCCTGGCAATTTATGGCGTCATCCGTTTCGTATTCGGCGCGTTTCTTTTTTTCAAATTTTTACCCGGCGAAAGCAGCCCCTTGCCAAAGGGAATTTTAAAAGAACAGTTTCACTATTCCATACCCTTGGGGATTTCCCAAATTTTGTGGGGGCTCAACCGGCAGATCGATAAATACATCGTCGCGGCGTTTCTCCCGGTCGCGGTTTACGCGGAATACACGGTCGGCGCCTGGGAAATCCCATTCATTCCCGCGATTGCCTATTCCGTCGCCTCGGTGATGATGCCGCAATTCGTTTCGCTCAATCTCGAAAAAAAAACATCCGCGCTCCTGGATTTGTGGAATCGCTCCATTCGCAAAGTCGCTGTCATCGTGCTGCCGCTAACGGTTTTGTTTTTGGTCATCGCCGAAGAGTTCATTGTTTTAATGTTTTCCGAAAAATACATTGCCGCGGCGGCCCCATTTCGCATTTACACGATTATAATTTTTCAACGGGTTGCCGCGTACAGTTCCATGCTAAAAGCGTTGGGTGAGACCAGGGTAATCATCTACTCCGCCATTTATATGGTTGTTATCAACTTTTTACTTAGCATTCCATTGGTGATGTGGCTGGGCATGTCCGGCCCGCCGTTGGCAACGCTCATCGCGAATATTTTCACCTGGGGATATGCCTTGAGAAAAATCAGCAACGCGCTGAATGTGCCCGTCGGGCAGGTATTTCCGTTTAAATTTTATTTAAAAACGCTCGGCGTCGCCGGTGTTAGCGGCATTTTGACGTGGTTGTTAAAAGGCAACTGGGCAATCGGTCATCAAGCAAAATTGTTTGTTGGTATCTCGATTTTTATCGTGGTTTATGCACTGCTGGCCAGTTTTTCAAAAGTGATGTCAAAAGAAGACTGGAAACAATTTGCCCGGTCAATCGGCATTCGATCGGTCGGTTAAAGTTTTTTAAATTACGGAATTCTGTTACATGTTAAGCCTTTTTCACAGGGATTATGGTGGGAAAATACGCATGGAACGAAATTGAAAAATGTCACAAATTTATTTTTTTGTTACAGAATGTTGCATTCAGTTTTTTTTTTTTTAAATTGTTCGCGTGGAGAGACGTCATTAGGAACAAGAGGCACGATTTAACACATTCTTATATTTAGAGGGAATATCCGGATATTCATTTGTATTGGAGACAAATGGTCCAGGTTACGCTTTTTACCCGCCGAAAGGCTTACCCTTCCATCATTGCCTCAGAGCTTTTGCCCCATTCATTGTAGGGATATTATCGATCGCTTCCCGGGTAAGCTCTAACCGACTATATTCCGTTTTTTCTCTCCACAAAAAATACAAAAAATTTCTTTTACCGCAAACCCTGTAAATCTTAACGACCGTAAAAATCGTTCGAGATCAAGTGAAAGAACTGAGTGAAATCGGAGATGGCGATATGAAAAAGTTTATGTTTAAGTTTATTAATTTATTAATAATTAGCGGATTCTTTGTTTGGGGAGTTTCCGGCTGCGAGAACAACCTGCCAGATCCACTTGAGCCTGATTTTGTCGGAAATACCGCTCCCTCAATCGACGAACTTGTAGGATCGTGGAAAGCCGTAAGCCAAATTTTTACATCCGTCGGAAACCCGTCTCTGAAAGATACCGTGAGCATCGGCGATACGCTTTTTATTCCCGGCGCCACGGTGCAAATTGTGCTTAATGATTCGACGACAATTATCGGCCAGCTTCATCAGATCCAGGATGTTCAACTATCGATTGCCGCAGATGAGAAATATGAATTTTTTCAGCAAACATCCAACATCGTGGTAGATATAAATACGGATACAACTTTGTTTGAATTCCCAAGCACGACGCGCTTTAATGGCACGATCGGTTTTCAGGACAATAAATACATTTTGGTGATCAATGAAGCGAATTTTTTAGGGAATCCGGATTCGCTTAGCGTCCTGACCGGCGTGTTCTTTGTCGAAGATTTTTTTTATGATGGAACGACCCTGGGGCTTGCCGGATTTGGCGGGCAACAGGTATTTTGGGATTTTAATGGCGATGGCATCCCGGAACTTGCGGAAACGATTGTCAATTATCAAAAAAAGTAATTAGTTGTCGTGAAAGCCGCGTTTTGAAAAAGACTGTTGAAACCGAGAAACGTTTTGAGACATTTGAAACATTATTAACGGAGCTATCATCCAATGAAGCGATTAAAGAAAACCATCAGTGTTATCATCAGTGTGCTATTATGGAGTTTTGCCGCGAATGGCGGCACCACGGGTAAAATTGTCGGGTCAATAAAAGATAAGAATACCGGCGATCCCCTAATCGGTGCGAATGTGGTTTTAGAAGGCACCAGTTTTGGCGCCGCAACCGATATAGACGGGTATTTCTCGATTATAAATGTTCCGCCCGGCACGTATGACATTACGGTGTACTACGTGGGCTATGCGAAGATGACCATTAAAAATATTACCGTTAATGTAGATCGCACATCCACGCAGGAAATCACCATGCTACCCGCAGCTGTGGAAGGCGAAGCCGTGACCGTGGAAGCGAGCCGCCCCGCTATTGAGATGGATCGTACGCACAGTTCTTCTGTCGTTTCCTCCGAAACTGTTGAGCTGCTGCCTGTTACAGAGTTGAACGAAATTATTCAACTCCAGAGCGGTATCGTCTCCAGCGGTGGCGAATTGCACTTTCGCGGCGGGCGCGCCAGGGAAGTTTCATACGTCATTGACGGCGTTCCGGTAAACAATACCTACGACCAGGGCGGCGGCAGCCTGGTTCAGATCGATAACAACATGGTTTCGGAAGTTGAGGTCATCAGCGGTACTTTTAATGCGGAATACGGTCAGGCGCAATCCGGCGTTGTAAACGTTGTGACCAAACGTCCGGCTTCGGAGTTTCGTTTTAAACTGGAAGGATACGCCGGCGACTGGGTCAGCAATAAGAATAATATTTTTTTGGGTGTGGATGACGTCAATCCGTCGGCGGAGCGAAACTTCCAGGCGACGATTTCAGGCCCGATTTTCAAAGACAAACTGGGGTTTTTTATCACCGGACGTTTTCGTCAATTTGAGAGCCTGCAATGGGCGGAACGGCGATTCAATACGTATGACGGATGGCGAATCGCGGCATATCGTGAATGGTTGGGAAATAACGGCGGCAGCAATTCCGGAAGTGTGATATCGATTCCCGATTCCCTGGTGACCGGCGACCGTCTGAGAGCGCCGATGCAAACCGGCGATTATTTTGCGATGCAGGCGAAACTAAATTTTGCAATAACGCCGAAAATGTCCTTAACCTATACCGGGTTTGGATCTTTTACAGAAACACGCGGACTTACAAATACTAACCTGACCTTCGCACCGGACCGTCGTGCCACCAACCAGGATTTGCGATATTCACATTTTTTGCGGTTGCAGCATTTTCCCACGGACAATTTTTTCTATACCATTGCCGCGACTTACCAGCGGGATGATGGGGATGCTTTCTTTCGCAAAGATAATAAAATTGCCCGCTACCCCGGCGACGATGGCATTGTGCTGGCGCCATTTAACGCCACTACCGCCAACGCCTTCGGGCGGCAATTTGCCCTGGGCGGCACTTCCGGACTTTACACCGGCGCTTCGGGACGAAATTATGTGGAAAAATACCTGGTTCAGGGCGATTTTAACTGGCAAATGGATAAGTATAATTTTATCAAAGCCGGTCTTTCCTACACACAGCATAAATTCGATGTCTATCGTCGGGGGTTTGACACGGTCACGGAGTGGGATAACAATCCCTATGCGCCAACGACGTTGGTTGATCCCACGGAGTTATCTTTTGAAGAATATTGGAATGCCCAGCTTTTGTTTTGGCGGCAATGGGAGTCTATTTACGGCAAGGAGCGCATCAGAGAGGTGGGACGCGATGAAGTTGCGCTGTATTCCGATTATCAAAACCGACCGGAAGAATACGCGTTTTATTTGCAGGATAAACTGGAATTAGGCTCTGATATTATCATCAATGCCGGGATGCGCTATGATGTATTTGACCCCAATGAGCGCGTGCCGAAAAATTATCGAACCGAGGCAGAACTGGTCGGTGACGCATCGAACCTTGTTCTGGCAAGCGCTAAACAGCAATTAAGCCCGCGTTTAGGCATTTCCTTCCCCATTTCCAGCAAAGGCGCGTTTCATGCCTCTTACGGTCATTTTTTCCAGATGCCGGCGCACCAGCGAATGTTCAACGCGCCGCTGGTTTCCATCAGCCCGATCGATTTGGAGGGCCGCCGCCTGGGCAACGCTGATCTCGACCCGGAACGCACCATCGCTTACGAAATCGGATTGCAGCAAGCCATTACCGACCAGATTGGCGTATCTGTCACGGCTTATTACAAGGATTTCAAAAATTTGTTGGGGATCGAGCAGGTCAAAACAAATGACCAGGTGACTTATACGCGGTATGTGAATCGCGATTACGGCGTCTCCAAGGGGATTACGCTGGATATTACCAAGCGCAGCGGAAGAGTTAACGGCGGGATTAATTATACCCTTTCATTTGCAAACGGCAGTAATTCGGATCCTACGGAAATTTTTCTCATTGAAACGACCACGAACTCAACCACGGAAGATGTAACCTTTGCCGACCGGCAGGTTGCACCGTTGGATTGGGATCAGCGGCAAACCGTGAATGGCTTTATCAACATCGTTGCGCCGAATAACTGGAGTATCGGGATTACCGGGTTTGTGGATTCGGGTACGCCGTTTACCCCGGATACCCGGGG
>CAYVDX010000122.1:0-3801 GCA_964450485.1 uncultured Calditrichaceae bacterium | reverse complement strand
CGGGGATTTTTGGAGCAGTTCGGGTTAAGTGATCGCGAAAACCGAAACCTCGCTTTTAAACCATTTCGCTGGACCATCGATGTGAAAGCAAAGAAAAATTTTAATTTCAGCGGAGTTATCGGGAAGCTCTATCTCAAAGTGGATAATCTTTTTGATCATTTGAACCATGAAAATGTCTTTGTTTTTACCGGCAGGGCCGATCAAAATGCCCGCTTACCGGAACAGCAGCAACCTTTTGAACGGCAGATCAATGCCGAAGGCCTGATTACTACCACTGAGGCGGATTTGAATCCCAACTTTTTTTCATCGCCGCGAAAAATTCAGCTTGGATTTGAAATCACGCTGTAAAACGGTTTATGCGTTCAATGTGATCATTTTTAACATAAAATTTGGCATCCAGTTTATTGTGACCATTTAATTCGAGGAAGTCATCGATGAAATTTTCATTAACGAAGTTTATTTTTTGGATTGTTTTTGCATGCTTCTTGTTTTCGGATTTTGCATTTGCAGACCGGCCGGAAGAAGAAAAAAACAATGATAAAAAATCGCACTATCAGCATCGTGAACGATATCAAAGCTCCCGGGGCAGTTATTCCCGGTTTTTAAATAAAAGTAGTGCGCAAGGGCAGAGCAACCGGGTTTACCGGAAATTAGCCTTTGTTGATGGCAACCTTATTACCGGCGAGATAAACAACCGCGGCTTGCTTTCCAATGCAGACAGCGATATTCGCGGAAATTATCTCTCGTGGCCAAAAGGTCCGCTTCAGGTGCCTTCAATATTCGGCGCCTTTTTTTATGTTGCCGCGGAAGTGGTCGATGAAAACGGCCAAACCATCGGGATCGTTTCCGACCCCTATACATTTGGAAACGGCAATGTTAAAAATACGCCGGAGCGCCATAATACGATATTTCAGGCATTACCGCGATATTACAATATGAACATTCCGGGCACTTCAATCGAAGTTTTGGTTGGCGGCATCAGCGAGGATGTCGGTGAAGACGGCGAAGCAAACACCAATGATTTCGGGGAAGGCGATGGTAATTTACAGCCGATTGAAGATTTCAATGGTAACGGAAAACTGGATTTAGAGTTGGTCAATGAAGTCGGTTGGTTTGCCATCACCAGCCGGAAAGAGACCTGGCCGGCATATTGGCCGCCGGGCACGTATCCCGGGGACGACCGCGCACCGGACCAGTTTGAACCCGGCATCCGCGCCGGCCGCTGGAACGGTGAATTTGGCGCAAAATTACGCGCCGATCAAGAGACCTATTTTGTTTTTGATGACCGGGAAAATGATCAGTTTCAGTATTTCCCGTTTCCCGATGATCGCCGCCCTTGGCCGGACGGCCGCCGCGGCCTGGGCATGAAAGTCGAAACCCGGACATACCAGTGGAATGCCCGGTTAGCGGAAGATATTTTGATAACAATTTACGATATTACCAACGAAGGCAAGGATATTAACAAAAGCGTTGTCGGCATGTTGGTCGATCCGGACATGGGCATTAACACCAATAACGATGCCAATGCACAGACCATAGACGATATTACCTATACCTGGAATCTCGACGGCCGCGACATCAACACCGGCTTTCCCACCGGCTATTTCGGCTTTGCCTTTTTGGAGAGTCCCGGGCTGGCATTTGACGGCATTGATAACGACGGGGATGGCTTGACCGACGAAAGCCAAAATGACGGCATTGATAATGATGGGGACTGGAGAGCCTGGAGCGATCTGGACGGAGACGGCGTTTTCACCAACGAGGACGTCAACCACAATCGGGAATTGGATGATGGTGAAGACGTAAACGGCAATGGAAAACTGGATATCGATGACATCAATGATGATACGGGTTTTGACGGCATTGGACCGCAGGAACTGGGATATCCCGGCCCCGATGGCGGAGAGGCAGACGGTATGCCGACGCCCGGGGAACCCAATTTTGATCAGACCGATAACGATGAATCGGACCAGGTTGGTTTAACTTCTGTGTATTTTCGCGCGTTCACTTGCTGCATGGATAATGACCAAAACTATTGGAATATCTTTCTTCGTCCCAATCCCGACAGTTTGATTACCCATGCCAGTGGCTGGCAGGAAGACGTTGCCTTCACCTATGGCAGCGGGTATGTGGAATTTAAAGAAAGAGAAAACATTAACGGCGAGAAGAAAAGAGAGACACATCGCTATGCCATTGCCCTGATTTTCGGCAATGATTTTGAAGATGTCATTCGCAACAAAAAAACCATGCAGATCATTTATGACAATGATTACAATTTTACCAAACCGCCCGATCAGCCCACGCTGACGGCAACCGCGGGCGATGGCAAGGTATATTTGCAATGGGACAAGCTCGCCGAAAAGTCTTTTGATCCGATTTACAAAAAAGATTTTGAAGCGTATTACATTTATAAAAGCACCGTGCCGTCCTTCACCGATATTAAAACCATTACCGACGGTTTCGGAAATCCGCAATTGTTTAAGCCTCTGGCGATTTTTGATCTGAAAGACAATCTCAAGGGATTGCACCCGGTGCCGTTGGGTAGTGAATTGGGTGAAGGCAGCAATTTGGGAGTCAGCTATAATCTGGGTAGCGACAGCGGGTTGCGTCATTTTTATGTCGATTCAGTCGATGTCACCAATGGCTTTACTTACTATTACGCGATTGTCGCGCTTGACCAGGGCTATCATTCTTCATTCTTTGCCTTGACCAATGATTCATCGAAAAAAAACCTCAGTGATATTTCGCCGACAGAATCACCGTTTGAAATCGGCGTTGATGCGCTGGGCCGGCCAATTTCTTTTTCACGAAATACCGCGGGTGTTACGCCCACCGAGCTTTTTGCCGGTTATGAATCGCCAAATCTTGGCGACAAAGGTGTTCAGCAAATGAGCGGGCGGGGCACCGGCAGCATCGACATCGAATTTTATAATGATTTACTAACAAAAACCGACCATCGGTATCAAATCGTTTTTGATGATGACGGGAAGTATGAGGCGCTTGAACCGGGGCATTATACCGGTGATTTGAATAAAATAACCCTTCGATCGCTCACTGATAATGCAACGCTTCGGGTACAGGTTAACCCGGCAAATAATGATACCACGGAAACCTTTTTTATTGAGGGGTTTCACTTAATTCTCAAAAATGACACAACCCGGATTGACACTGCGGCAAGCGGCTGGGTAACCGGCAATTCCACACTAAAATTTATCGATATTTCCGAAGCCGGTTTTAACCGCGTACCCCGTGATTTCGAAATTAGGGTGCTGGGCGAAAACGCAGACAGTTCGATCATCCGACGCCCGGTAAATTTCCAGATTTGGGATGTCACCGAGCCGGATAATGAGATTAAAATGGATTTCTTTATCTTTGACAAATCACAACGAGGCATTTTAGACAACGAAGATGATATTGCCATTGTGAAAGTGTTAAACGGCAGAAAGAATCTATACCGGTTTAAATTTGCTTTCCCGGCAAGTTTGGATTCATCCGAATATCGCATTCCCCAAAACGGTGATGTGTTTAAAATCGTAACCCGTAAGTCCTTTGATCGCAATGATGTTTTTGAATTTGAAATCAAGGGAAATTCAATCAATCGGGAATTGGCAACATCAGAGCTGGACGATATTTATGTCGTTCCCGATCCATACATTGCTGTCAGCGCAACGGAACGCCTGGTCGTCAACCAGAACGAAGGGCGCGGCGACCGGCGGATCGACTTTGTCAATTTACCGAAGAATTGCACGGTGAAAATTTTTACAGCCGCCGGCCGTCTTGTCAACACACTCCAGTTCTCCG
>CAYVDX010000121.1:0-8802 GCA_964450485.1 uncultured Calditrichaceae bacterium | reverse complement strand
GTCTTGTGTCTTTGAGAAAGCAAATGGCAATTCCTAATCAGCCGAACATAACATCTCATGGATCGTAAGAATAACAGTATGGGCGAAAGTATGTATTTTTATCAACCCAAGCTCGTCCGTGTCGTCGCAATGAAGAAACAAATTATTCTGGCAAGGAGAAATTGAAACATGACACAAACACTATATGCAACCTATGACGGGCGTGTTCTCATGCCTGAAGGAGAAGTTGATTTATCACCCAACCAACGGTATTTAATTCGCATTGAGATAGAACCGAAGCAAAAACCCGGGCGAAAGAAAAATATCCTGAAAAGGCTTTCAGCGAGAGCAATGGATTTAGGAATTTCCGATCTGGCAGCGCAACATGATCACTATTTATATGGAACGGAAAAAAGATGACCAAACCGGTTTTTGTTGATACCAGCTATATTTTGGCATTGCTGAATTCCCGTGACGAATTTCATCAACAAGCCTTAATTTTAGCTGATCAAATCGACGGTAAACTAATCACAACTGAAGCCGTTTTGACTGAAATTGGTAATGCGTTAGCCAAACCTCAATGGCGAGAGCTGGCAATTAATACCCTGAATGATCTTCGCGACGATGAAGATTTGGAAATTATATCCGTCAGCGCGGCTCTGTTTTCAAGGGCGCTCAAGTTTTATTCATCTCGAATGGACAAAGAGTGGGGTTTTACCGATTGTATCTCCTTTACGGTGATGAATAATCGTAAACTGACAGATGCTTTGACGACTGATCATCATTTTGAACAAGCCGGATTCAGAGCATTATTACTCGAAGTTGAAAAATGAGGCGATGCTTATGATAAGGTGTCGTGATGCACACACACCTATCAGACGAATTAATCGAGCTAAATGTATAAATCCTTCCTAAAACCCTTCCTTTTTTTATTTCCCCCGGAAACCGCGCATCGGCTTGTTTTTTGGCTGATGAAATTGCCGCCGGTCAGCAAAATATTAGGGCGGCTGTATCGCTTTGAGCATCCCGGGTTGCAGCGGGAATTGTTTGGATTGCGCTTCAAAAACCCGGTGGGCTTGGCGGCCGGGTTTGATAAAAATGCACAGCTTTTTTCGCAGCTTGCGGATTTGGGATTCGGATTTGTCGAAATCGGTACCGTCACGCCGTTGCCGCAAGTGGGCAATCCCAAACCGCGCCTGTTCCGCCTGCCAAAAGATGAAGCGCTCATCAATCGCATGGGGTTTAACAACGACGGCATGGAAACCATCCGCGCGCGTTTGAAAGAGCGTCGCGACGGGCTGATTATCGGCGGCAACATCGGCAAAAACAAGGCGACGCCAAACGAAGCGGCTGTCTCCGATTACGAAAAATGTTTTGAAACGCTCTACGATGTGGTGGATTATTTTGTGGTGAATGTCAGTTCGCCGAACACGCCCAATTTGCGGCAATTGCAGGACAAAGCCCCGCTCACAAAGCTGCTCCAACATTTGCAAACCCGCAACCGGCAAAAGCCGAAGCGCAAGCCCATTCTGCTGAAAATCGCCCCGGATTTGAGCAACGCGCAACTGGACGACATCATCGAGATTGTGCAAAACAGCGGCATCGACGGCGTGATCGCCACAAACACGACGATTTCACGCGATCATTTACGCACGCCGGGCAAGCGGGTTGCGCAAATCGGCAGCGGCGGTCTGAGCGGCAAGCCCTTGCGCGAGCGTTCCACTGAGGTGATTCGCTATTTGCATCAAAAATCCGGCGGCGCGTTTCCCATCATCGGCGTGGGCGGCATTCACGCCGCCGCCGACGCGCTGGAGAAGCTGACAGCCGGCGCATCGCTGGTGCAGGTTTATACCGGATTTGTTTACGAGGGACCGGGGCTGGTCAAAAAGATTAAAAAATTGTTAATGAGAAAATATCCAGGCTAAAGGATATTACATTTGTTCGACTGTTGCGTTAAACCCTGGAGGTTTTCAAAACCTCCAGGGTTTTTGTTTGCTGATTTTTTCTTTTTTGTATCGAAACAAAATGGCAAAAATCTCGCAAAAAAACAAGGTTTCAATTTACCGGTCTTTTCGCTAAATTGTCGCGATTTAATTAAAACGGGATGCCGCGCACCGGCGGGCCGATGCGATAAAAAGGCTTCAAACCCGGTATCCGGCTAAAAATCCAAACGATGGGACATTTTTTATGCAGCAGGAAGCAACCGTGCGGGTGCAAAACGTCAACAAAGCCTACGGTGATTTAAAAGCGGTGGATGACCTGAGCTTTACGGTTTATCGCGGCGAGGTGTTCGGATTGCTGGGTCCGAATGGCGCCGGCAAAACCACCACGCTGGAGATGATCGAAGGCTTGCGCAAGCCGGACAGCGGCGAAATTTTCATCAACCAGTGGAATGCGCGCACGGATTTGCAAAAAGTGAAGGAAATCATCGGCGTGCAGTTGCAATCCACATCGCTGTATAACAAGATAAAAGTGGGCGAAGCGCTGGCGCTTTACGGCGGGTATTATCAGCGTCATCGCAGCGTGGATGAATTGCTGGAACTGGTTTCGCTGCGGGATAAGCGCGACGCCTATCACATCAACCTGTCCGGCGGGCAGATGCAGCGTTTGGCCCTGGCGCTGACGTTGGTGAATGATCCCAAAGTGGTTTTCCTGGACGAGCCGACCACCGGTCTTGACCCGCAGGCGCGGCGCAATCTTTGGGATATCATCAATAAAATGCGCTCGGACGAGAAAACCGTGATTCTCACTACCCATTATATGGAAGAAGCCGAGCAGCTTTGCGACCGCATCGCCATCATGGATCACGGGAAAATTATTGCGCAGGGCACCACCTCCGAACTGATCTCGCAGTTGGCCGGCGAAAGCTGCCTCGAATTTGAGCTTGAGGAACGGCTTGCGCTGCCCGAATTGCAAACCCTGCCGGCGGTTACAAAAGTGGAAGCACGCGGCGCAACCGTGGAATTATTTTCCAAAAATCCCCAGGAAAGCCTGGTCAGCCTGCTGGATTTGGCAAGGGATAAACACGCCGAAATCAAAGACTTACATGTGCGGCGTCCCACGCTGGAAGATTTGTTTTTGAAACTGACCGGCAGAAGCTTGCGGGAATAACTCCGAACAAACGTTCAAGGTTCTTAGCCGCGGAAAGGCGATGCGTGAAGCGCGAAAGGCGACAAGTGAAAAACCAGCGTCGTTTATGACGCTTCTAAAATACTGAGCCGGGTGGATTTATCCCCCGGCGGATTTTGAAAAAAATCGAGGACAAAACGTGTTATCACGCTATCTGAAAATGTTGTACCGCCAACTTGTTATCGAATCAAAACTGTTTTTACGGGACCGCTCGTCGGTTTTCTGGTCGTATTTTTTTCCGGTATTTCTCATCCTCTTATTCGGATTTGTTTTCAATAAACCCGATTCGATCCGCGTGGGCGTGGCGTTTGTCGATCACGACCGCACGGACGCCTCGAACAGAATTTTTCTCGATCTCGGCAAAATTCCCGTGCTCGACCTGGAGCCGATGGCGGACGCGGAAATGCGCGAAGCCTTGAAAAACAGCAAAAAAAGCTTTGCCATCGTGATCAACGACGGCTACGAACAGCGGCTGAAAAGCGGGAACAGCGTAACCATCGAAGTGCTTTACAATCCCGAACAACAGCAAGTGATGCAAATCGTCACGCCGATTTTGCAGCAGATTATTGACCAGACCAACTGGAAAATGGTGAACCGCGAACCGCCCATTCAGATCGTGGCAACGCCGGTGCAGCCGCTCAAGGAAGATTTCAGCTACATCAGCTTTTTGGTGCCGGGTTTAATTGGCTTCAGCCTGATGGCGACTTGCCTGTTTTCCATCGGCGTAGTGGTGGTTTCCTACCGGGAAAAAGGCAAATTGCGCCGCCTGGCCGTGACGCCGCTGCCAAAATCGATTTTTATCGCCGGGCAAATTCTCACGCGCTACCTCATTGTGCTGACTCAGGCGATTTTATTGATCGGCATCGCGGTTTTCCTCTTTGATGTGCGCATCGTTGGCAGCATTTTCCAGTTTTTTCTGGCGCTGACCATCGGCATGTTCGCCTTTATTGCCCTGGGATACGCCATTGCCAGCATCGCCAAAACACCCGAAACCGCCGCCGGCATCGCCAACACCCTGTTTCTGCCGATGACCTTTTTGAGCGGCGTCTATTTCTCGGCGGATGGACTTCCCGGTTTTTTACAGCCGCTGGTGGCTTTGCTGCCATTGACGCATCTGGTTCACGCCATTCGGGGCATTTTCAGCAACGGACAATCGATTTTCGAATTCTTGCCGCAAATGGGTATTTTGATCGCCTGGATGATCGTCTGTTTTACGTTTGCGGTGCGGAAATTTAAATGGGAGTGACGGCAGCCAGCGTATTAAAATCAACATGAAACGTTTTTTCAAAACGAAAAATAACATTTAACGCTTGTAGAATTGAATCACGTTTGTAAATTTATGAGCAATAATGGTTGCGTCACTTTGTGATAAACAAAAATCAGGCAAATGTTATGTCCCGTGAAGGTATTCAAAAGGTTGCAGAACAGCTCGCATTAGATTATGGCATTGTTTCAAAGCCGATGTTTTCAGCAAGTTATGAAGATAGGCTAAAGAAATCATATTTAGATAAACTAATCGAGTTGCTTCAAAATGACCTCGATTTTCATAATCAGCGCAGCAATTATTCTTCACACAATTTTCATTCTTTTCCGGCAAAATTTCCACCGCAACTGCCACAAAAGTTTATTTTGAATCTGACCGTTCCGGGTGATACAATTCTGGACCCGATGGCGGGCTCCGGCACGACTGTTTTAGAGGCATTGCTGGCAAATCGAAAAGGTCTCGGATTCGACATTGATCCGCTTGCTATTCTAATATCACAAATAAAAACAACGGTTTTCGACAAAGAAATACTGGTTAAAATCAGACGTGATATTATCAAAAATGCCATTGAAAAGGTTAAGCGTAAAAAACACGATTTGGTTGAAGCGCTTTCCAAACAGTGGGATGCTAAAACATCGAATTTCGTAAACTATTGGTTTGCCCGGGAAACCCAAATTGAATTAATTGCGCTGGTAAACGAAATTCAAAAAATTGAATCAAAAGAAATTAAATTATTTTTTCTATTAGCTTTTTCGTCCATTATCATCACAAAATCCGGGGGCGTTTCGCTTGCGCTGGATTTGGCTCACACGCGCCCGCATAAAGCAAGAGTGGTCTATTCAACTGATGGAAACATCGTCTCTGGCGGTGAATTTATTAACAGCAATGATAAGCGTTTAAAATTTTTAACAAAAACATTGCGCTCCCCAATTGAAGAATTTGAGAAAAAGTGCACCCAAAATATTTCAAGCTTAATTATCGATAATCCCGCGGTAAAAAAACCGGTAATCCGATACGGAAATGCTCAGAATTTGCCACTTGAAAACAATGCCGTGGATTTACTCATCACCTCTCCGCCTTATGCTTCAAACGCGATTGATTATATGCGCGCTCACAAATTTTCGCTGGTTTGGTTCGGCTATCTGATAGATGACCTCAGCCTGAAAAGAAAAGAATACATTGGCGGTGAAGAAATAACGACGGCAATATTTGAAAATTTACCCGATTTTTCTGCAAATATCGTCGCAAAAGTTAGCAAAATCGATAAAAAACGGGGAAAGGTGCTGCATCGTTATTACTCGGAAATGACGCGAACGTTAAAAGAAATGTATCGCGTTCTAAAACCCGGCAAAGCAGCGATTCTGGTTGTTGGGCGCTCAATCATGCGCGGAAAAGACACGGAAACACACCGTTGCCTGGCGGAAATCGGAAAAGAAATCGGTTTTGAGGTACCGAAAATTGGCGTTCGCAAGTTGGATCGCAATAAACGCATGTTGCCGGCCGGGGCGAAACATAATGCGAATTCTCAAATTCAGCAACGCATGCACGAAGAATATGTCATTGGATTTTACAAACCGGAAAACGGATCGACATAACAGGTTTTATACCATGAATTTTCTACAGTTACGAAAAAAATATCATCGCAGTGTTTGTGAAAAAATTATAAGAATCACTCACAAAAAAGGTCAGGATTCTTATCCAAATATTGCCGATGGTAGCAACCTTTCGAGCAAAAAAATCGCCTGGGAACTTATTAATTTAATTGGTTGCAGCAGTTCTTCAGAACCCATTCCGGGCCAAACCGCAGGCAATCTTTTTGAGCTCGTTACAAAGGAATTCCTGGAAGAAGCTTTTGGGTTATTACAACATCTTCGTCCCGGAAAATGGATGTACTCCATAAAAAGCGATATATCCCATTTTGATCAATATAAAGATTTAGCCAAAATTGATAAAATTGTCAGAAACAATGTTGATTTAGCAACAACAATCGGACTAAATTATATTGTCAAACCGGATATCGTTATCGGAAGAATACCGGTTAGCGAATCGGAAATAAACGAACCCCGCCGTCTTGTTGATTTGAATGACCCAATCGCCAAACTCACTCCTTTGCGTCAATCCAATTATAGCGATCCAAAACCCATTTTACACGCCAGCATTTCCTGTAAATGGACCCTGCGAAGCGACCGGGGACAAAATGCCCGAACCGAAGCGCTCAACCTGGTCAGAAATCGCAAAGGTAACTTACCGCATATTGTGGCCGTAACCGCGGAACCCACGCCCATTCGCATTGCCAGCCTTGCCCTCGGCACCGGAGATATTGATTGTGTCTATCATTTTGCTTTGAATGAGCTTAAAACCGCTATCGCAAATATTAAAAACGAAGATCAAATGGATATGCTGAACATGCTCGTTGAAGGCGGAAGAGTGCGCGACATCAGCGATTTGCCATTCGATCTGGCAATCTAGCCATCGCTGTGTTTAATGGTTTGTAAACAGATAAATTACCGCGCATGATTCATCGCTTTTCGATTATCATTTTACTTATTGCATCCCCCCTTTCCGCCTGGGAAATCACCGTTGCGGTTTCGGCGAATTTTCAATTTGCCATGCAGGAAATCGCCCGCGAATTTGAAGCCGCGAACCGCATTCGCGTAAAAACAGTGGTCAATTCCTCGGGAAAACTGACCGCGCAAATTCGCAGCGGCGCGCCGTTCGATCTGTTCTTATCCGCGGATATGAAATACCCCCAAACGCTCTTCGCGTCCGGCGACGCCGCGACACCGCCGAAAATTTACGCCTACGGATCGTTGGTGTTTTGGACGTTGAAAAATATAGATTTAATTCACGATTTTGCCGCGCTGATGAATAAAAATATTCACAACATCGCCATTGCCAATCCCCAAACCGCGCCCTACGGCGACGCGGCGATTGCCGCGCTAAAACATGCCGGTATTTATGAAAAAATCAAGCCAAAACTCGTTTTCGGACGGAATGTGTCGCAAACCAACCAGTACGTTTTTGCCAAAGCCGCGGATGTGGGATTGACCGCGCAATCGGTGGTTTTTTCGCCAAAAATGCGCGGCGTCGGTCAATGGGCAACCGTGGATTCTACAACGTATGAACCAATTGCCCAAGGCGTGGTCATTTTAAAATATGGCCAAAAACAGCATCCCGTGGCGGCGAAAAAATTTCTCGACTTTTTGTTCGGCAAAACCGCCCGGGCAATCCTCAAAAAATATGGATACCGGCTGCCGTGAATCAATTATCAGCCAAAATTGTCAATATTGAATCATCCGAACACATTTCATTGGTGGATTTGGAAGCCCATGGCGATCGTTTTACCTGCGTGGTGATCGAAACGCCGGAGACCGCGGCGTATTTGCGCGTCGGCAACGGTGTGACGATCATGTTCAAAGAAACCGAAGTTTCCATCGCCAAGAACTTTGACGGACAAATCAGTCTGCGCAACCGATTAGCGGCGACGATCAAGCGCATTGAAAAAGGCGCGGTGTTGAGCAAAATCACGCTGGATTATCACGACGTTGAGGTCGTCTCGATCATCACCACCCGCTCGACTCGTTCGCTGAATTTGCAGGTCGGCGATGCCGTGGTCGGCTTGATCAAGGCGAACGAAGTTTCGATATTAGCGGAAAGTTGAAAAGCGGAAAACAAAATGTTAGACTGGGAACCACTACTTCTCACTTTCAAACTCGCCACGATCACCACGGTCGCGCTGCTGCTGATTGGCGTTCCGCTGGCCTATTGGCTGGCGTTCCGGGAAAACCGGCTGAAATACCTGCTGCAAACCCTGGTCAGCATGCCGCTGGTGCTCCCGCCCACGGTGCTGGGGTTTTACCTGCTTTTGGCGTTTAATCCCGCCAACGCGCTGGGTCGTTTCCTGGAATCGACATTCGATCTTCGCCTAATTTTTTCGTTTGAAGGATTGATCGTCGCCTCGATCATTTATAGTCTGCCGTTTATGGTCAATCCCATTCAGGCCGGGTTTCAGAGCTTGCCGGCGTCATTGGCCGAAGCATCGTTCACGCTGGGAAAATCGCGGCTGCAAACCTTTTGGAACGTGCTCATTCCCAACATCAAACCGTCGCTGCTGACCGGGGCGGTGATCAGCTTTGCCCACACCATCGGCGAGTTCGGCGTGGTATTGATGATCGGCGGCAACATTCCCGGGGAAACGCGGGTGGCGTCCATTGCCATTTACGACGAAGTAGAGGCGCTAAATTATGACACCGCCAACACTTACGCGCTGGTGTTGTTTGCCATTGCTTTTGTCATTCTGCTGTCCGTGTACCTGATCAACCGGCGCTTTTTGAAAGCGTTTTGACCGGATGCCGCGTCGAAGACCCCAATTTATCGCACGCGCGTAAACCTTAGCATTTTCGGTCGTCCCGCCGGGACTTTTGGGCTAA
>CAYVDX010000120.1:0-8815 GCA_964450485.1 uncultured Calditrichaceae bacterium | reverse complement strand
CAACAAATCTTTAAATAATAATCCTGTTTAATCCTGTAAATCCTGTCAAAAAATCTAATTTAACATTGTCGAGCTAAAATAAAATTATTTTGAAATCAACGTTAAGTATCTGAAACCATGATCGGCTTTAATCAACAGAAACACCACCCGCACAAAGTGTTGGCAAAACTGACCCATCAATCGAGCGGTTGGTATGTCACCAATGATTTTCATTTCTTCCTGCTCCGGGAACGTTACCGGAGTTTGCGAAACGATATGCCGGCGACTTATGTCACGATCGATATTTCCGAGCACTTTCAGTCAGAATCGCCCATTCCCCTATCGCGCTATTACGATTTTTTAACGCACCTGGTGAAATTTTTAACGGCAAACATTCGTTTTATTGACGCAAAAAGTCTTATCACCGACTGCCGGGTTGACATTTTACTGGTGGATACATCTATTGAGCAGGTTGAAGTGTTTTTTGACAAGCTAAGTAAGAAAATCCTGGACTATTTCATATCGCTTGATCGATTTGATTTTCTTATCATATTAAAATCAATTTCTGTGTCTGCCTGTGATTTGAGCGTACTGGAGCATGGTATTCCCAAAAACGGTCATTCTCATGTGATCAAACGAAAATTACTCCGGGGCGTCGCGATGGCGGTTCCCGGCGATACCGAACTGCTGAATGGGCATGATTACCTGGAACGCCAGTTGCAGGGCAATTCAAACGGTCATAATAATGAATACAACGATCATTTTGAGGATATCCCCCGGCTGACGGACCGACAAGCGGTCATACTTAAAGACTTATTTGATTTAAAACTGGAGTGTCATCACCCGCATTTCGGGTACTATTTTATAAAACGTCTGATGGACATTGTTGGCGCAATTACGGGAATGCTCCTGTTTCTCCCGGCATTTTTGATCGTTAGCCTGATTATTAAAGCGACATCACCCGGCCCGGTTTTGTATAAGCAGAAACGGGTTGGCTACAAAAGCGCAATATTTACGCTTATGAAATTGCGCAGCATGCGGGTGGACGGCGACAATAAGATTCACCAGGAGTATATTGCCAATTTAATCAAAGGGCGCCACAGCGTAAACAACGGCACGGCTCAAAAACCATTTTACAAACTCAAAACGGATCCGCGAATTACCCCAATCGGGCGATTTATCCGCAAAACCAGCCTGGATGAGATCCCTCAATTTCTCAACGTGCTGATGGGCAGCATGAGCCTGGTCGGTCCACGCCCGCCGATTCCTTATGAAGTCGATTTATATCAAAACTGGCACTTGCACCGCGTCATGCGCGCCAAGCCGGGCATTACCGGACTTTGGCAGGTGTATGGCAGAAATAAAACTTCATTCGACGAGATGGTGCGGTTGGATTTGCAATATTTAAAACGGCGATCGATTTGGCTCGATTGCAAACTCATCATTAAAACACTATTTGTGTTACTCAATTTCAATTCAGGGATTTAACATAAGGGAGGAGAAGTTATGTCAGTACGAGTTGGTGTTATTGGCTGTGGTTATTGGGGACCCAATTTGATCCGCAACTTCCTGCATACGCCCAAGTGCGAAATGGTCGTTTGTTGTGACAAAGACGAAAAAATGCTAAAGCGGGTGAGCGCCTTATATCCTGATGTTCAAGCCGTTACAGATCACGAAAAATTGCTCGACCTTGACCTCGACGCCGTGGCGATTGCCACGCCGGTATGGACCCATTACTCATTGGCAAAAACATTTCTGCAAGCCGGGAAACATGTTTTTGTCGAGAAACCCATCACGCGATCATCGGCGGAATGCGAGGATTTGATCGCCCTTGCAAAAGCGCGGAAAAAAGCGCTCATGGTGGGACATACCTTTGAATACACCGCGGATGTCAATAAAATAAAAGAAATTGTTGAAAGCGGCGAACTTGGCGAAGTGATGTACGTGAGCAGTTCCCGGTTAAACCTGGGGCTGTTGCAGTCGGATATCAACGTGATCTGGGATTTGGCGCCGCATGATATTTCTATCATTTCCTACGTGTTGGGTAAAACCCCGGTTTCCGTTAACGCGCAGGGAAAGGCGAACTTTCAGGACAACATCGAAGAAGTGGCCATGACCACGCTGAATTACGCAGACGATACCATTGCTTTTATCCACAATAGCTGGCTGCATCCCAACAAAATTCGCAACATGGTCTTTGTGGGAACCCGGAAAATGCTGCTTTATGATGACATCAGCCAGAATGAAACGATCAAGATTTTCGATAAAGGCGTGGAAAAGCCAAAATATTACGATACTTTCGGCGAATTTCACTTTTCCTACCGCTACGGTGATATTTACATCCCTCGCATCGAAAAATACGAAGCCCTGGGCGCGGAATGCGGGCATTTTATCGACTGTATTTTAAATAACAAAACGCCGCGCAGCGACGGCTATAGCGGCTTAAACGTTATCAGAATTTTGGAAGCCGCCAATGAATCGTTGCGCCAAAAAGGGCGCGAGGTTTCCATTATCAATACGGCTTCTAAAGTTGATACAACCCGGAAAATGGAATACCAGGGATAAAGGTTGAGCGGCTGTTCAACCGTTTTTACCCATTGAGGCAAAATGAATATCGAGACACACTATCAAATCACCGGGAAGGATGCGACCACGGACAGCGTGGTTGAGAAACCAAAAGCGGCTTTCACGCCGGAGGTGTATAATCCCCTGCATGTTCCCGGCTGGAATTTACTTTTGGAGAACACCCCTGGCGCCACGTTTTTCCATACGGAAAATTGGGCGCGGGTGCTGATGGACACCTATGGCTACCGGCCGTTGTATTTTGCCGTGTTGGGCGAGAATAAGATGACGTTTTTATGGCCGTTTATGGAAGTAAAAAGTTTTATTACCGGACGCCGGGGGATCAGCCTTCCTTTTTCGGATTATTGCATGCCGATTTTTGACGACGCCATCGATCACCCCCACATTTTGGAAAGCATCATTGACTATTCCCGGAAATTAGACTGGCGTTTTGTGGAGTTCCGCGACAATGACGGCTTAGCCCATTTCCAATCGCCCTCGGCCACGCATTACCGGCATCGTTTGTTATTGGAAAACGACGACGCAAAAGTGTTTTCCCGGTTGCGCTCAAATTATCGAAGCAAAATTCGTAAAGCGATAAAAAACAATGTGGAAGTCCGACAGCTTTACTCGCTGGATGCAATCCGGGAATATTACCGGCTTCATTGCATCACGCGCAAGGGTCATGGGTTGCCTCCCCAACCCTATGCCTTTTTCAAAAATATCTACCGGTACATCATTGCGCCCGGCCAGGGTTTTGTGAACCTGGCCTATCACAATGACCGGGCGATTGCCGGAGCGGTTTATTTTCATTTCGGCAACCAGGTAATCTACAAATTCGGCGCCTCGGATGTCAAGTTTCAGCATCTCACAGGCAATTATTTGGTAATGTGGGAAGCCATCCGTTGGTCCTGCCAAAATGGTTTTCAGGAATTTTGTTTTGGAAAAACAGATGTTAACAACAATGGGCTGTATCAATTCAAAGAAGGCTGGGGCGCGCAACGACAGCGATTGGATTATTATCGCTATTACCCGAAAGGCAGCAAGCCGGGTTACGGTTTCCTGAAACGATTCCCCATCCCATTGTTGCGAATGACGGGACATGTTTTATATCGGCACTTTGCCTGAAAACAAATACCGGAAGCCTGCCGAATTCAGGCATAAGCGGTTCAAGGCAACGGATAAATGACGACCAGGGACGATTTCGATCAATGCGCAAGAGCGATCAATACGAAGGAAATATCGATGAAACTAAATTATTTATTTTACTTGCTTAAACCCATCATTCCCCGGCGTTTACAACTTTTTCTGCGTCGAATGGTCATCAGGCATAAGCTGAAGAAATGCCGGGCAGTTTGGCCGATTAACCCGGTTGCCGCTGCTCGTCCTAAGCATTGGAGCGGCTGGCCGGAGGAAAAAAAGTTCGCCCTAATTCTCACCCATGATGTGGAAAACATGGCCGGAACCTTTAAAACATTGGGCGTGATGCGGTTGGAAGCCGAAATGGGATTTCGTTCTTCCTTCAATTTTGTGCCGGAACGCTACCCGACGCCGGATTTTTTACGCCGCTATTTGATAGAAAACGGCTTTGAAGTGGGCGTGCACGGCTTAAATCACGACGGTAAGCTGTTTCTATCGCGACAGGTGTTCCAACAGCGTGCTTTAAGAATCAATCATTATTTATACCAGTGGAATGCCGTGGGATTTCGGGCGCCGGCCATGCACCATAATCTCGAGTGGCAGCGCGATTTAGAAATCGAATATGACGCCTCCACTTTTGACACCGATCCCTTTGAGCCGCAATCGGACGGCGTTAACACCATTTTTCCCTTTTTCGTACACGGGAAAGACCCTTCCGGCGGATATGTGGAATTGCCTTACACCCTGCCGCAGGATTTCACCCTGTTTATTCTGATGAGGCACAAAAACATCAGCCTGTTAAAACAAAAGCTCGATTGGATTGTCGAAAACGGCGGAATGGCGCTCATCAACACGCATCCGGATTACATGGGATTCAACGATTCCCACGAATCCGAAGAATACCCCGTTCAGTATTACCACGATTTTTTGGAATATGTCAAACTACGTTACGAAGGGCAATACTGGAATCCATTGCCGAAAGATTTAGCAAGATATTACAAAGCGACAATGTTAAAGACATCGGTTTTCCAGGAAGTGGTAAGTCGTTAACCCGTTGTCTTTGTTTAGGTTGTCTAGTTTAAAAGAAAAGGAGTTTAGCCGGACCTGGAAGTGAAAACAGTCGATATTTCAAGGGGGAAATGCAGCCCGGGATATCTCTGTTTTCTCCGCAACCCTCGAAATGTTCACGGTCAGGCAACCCCGATCTCGGATAATAGAACCGAAATTTGATATACACATGAGGCAAATGATGGATCAGCAATCAACACGATATTCAGGGAATGATCACTCGATTGACTTTCGTCAAAAAATGCGCTTAATATTCAGCATCCTGAAGAGAAACAAATGGCTGATAACGGGGCTTGTGGGATTGTTTCTAATTTTGGCCCAGTTGTATAACACCTTTACGACGCCCGTATATGAAACGATTACAGTGCTCAAAAAAGAGAACGACGCCAACCGCAATCGTCGCGCCTCCGACCCATTGTCACAGGTCGTCGGGTTGCGCACATTTGATGAAATAAATACGGAAATCAGGATTATCAAATCACGCACGGTGCTGGAAAAAACCGTTAAAGCGTTGAATTTGTATGCTTTTATAAACACGGTTTCCCATCCCCAATTGTCAAAAACGGTAGAGGATTTGTATCTAACGGAATACCAGGCGAAAACAGACCGGCAAATAAACGGCAGGCTTCCTTCAATAAAGATATTGGATTTCTACCCCGAGACGGCCTTTACCCAAAGTCAATACCGGATTCGGATTTCGGGCAACCAAAAAGTTCAGCTTTTTGCAGAAGATGAATCGATACCGTTGACAGAAGAGCGCATGAATCACCAGCTCATCATTTCGCTTCCCGAAGGGCGGATATTGCTCAAATGGGAGAAGCCGGTCAATCAAACTGAAATCATTTTCACACTGGAAAATCCGGTAATAACCCAAAAAAAACTGGCAAAGCAAATTGGGGTCACCGCCCTGCGCAAAACAAGCATCATTGAGGTGGCGGTTCGCGCTTCCTCTGCTTACATGGCACAGCGGATTGCTAACACTGTCACTAAAAAATTTCGTGAGACCCGCCTGGAACAAAAGCGCCAAATTCTCAAGGATTCGTATCAATTAGTTGAGGAACGTTTATCAACCATTTCGAAAAATCTCAAAAAGAAAGAAGAGGAGTTGAGCCGGTTTAAAAGCGCCAACCAGTTAATCAAGCTCGATCAAACCTCCCAGGAAATGTTATCGCGGATGAGCAGCATCGAATCGAAGAAGATCGAAACCGAGCTGCGTTTATCAGAATTCCAGGCGCGTTATAACACCTTGAAAGCACAACTGGCTCAAAAGGGCTATTTTGATCAGACCTATCTAAATCCCTCGGAACGCAGCGAAAACCGGGAAACGCCTTTTTCGGAATTATTGCGAAAACTTAACAACGCGGAGCTGAAGCGTCTGGAACTGCTGCAAAGACGCACCGAAACACACCCGGATGTAATCACGCTGGATGAACGAATTTCCGAAATCAAAAAAAACCTGGCGCAGTATAACCAGAACACCCTGGATGCCTACCTGGTTATTTTACAAGCACTTACGGAGAAAAAAGCGGAGCTGGACAGCATGCTTGCGAAATACAGCCGCCAAATTTCCCAACTGCCGGGCCAGCAAAAACAATTGATGAACCTGACCCGTCACACAGCGACGTATGAAAAGATGTTCAACTTGTTAATGAACAAGCGCGAGGAAATGAAAATCGCCGAACTATCCAAGTTGCAGGACATCGTGGTCGTGGACAATGCTTTTTTTCCGATGAAGCCAAAATTACCGCGGCGGGCTTTGAATTTATTTATTGCAGGAATATTGGGCGGAATGCTGGCATTGACCATCGTCTTATTCCGGACATTTTTCAACAGAACCGTGCAGGACCTGCATGAAGTTGAAACACGGTTTCATATTCCCATACTGGCGATTTTCCCGGCATATCATCGCAAAATCCGCAAAAAATTGCAAAAAAATTTCAAAATTAATCATCACTTCCCGTTCGTTGCCAACAGCCATTTCGGATACCGGGAAGCGTTTCGGATTTTACAAGCCCGTCTCGATCATTATGCGCCGGATCGCAAGATATTTATGATCACCAGTTGCGAACCGGGAACCGGTAAAACTTCTATTTTAAATCACTTTGCCATTTCTCTGGCACTGGCGGGAAAAAGAGTGCTGGTCATCGATTGTGATTTGCGAAGACCCCGAACCGGAGAATTTTACAACCTGCCGTTGGATAAACCCGGCTTGATCGCTTTTTTGAAAAACGGAATATTAACGCCAAATGTTTACAAGCCTGTCGGGGAATTTGCGGACCAGGATATCGTTCTCGACGTGATTCCGGCCGGAGGGGCAATGGAAAATTCCAATGAAATCATCGGCTTGCCAAAATTTCAGGAATATTTGACATCCATTGCGCCGCACTATGATTACGTCCTTATCGATACGCCCCCGGCGAATTGGACAGTGGATACCCTGATTCTGGGCAAATTCGTCCGGGACGCCATTTTGATCATCCAGCCGGATTTTACGAACCGGGATGCGTTACACAAAGCGGTTCAGGAGTTTGAAGGATTTGGCATAAATGTTATTGGCAGCGTCATCAATAAATGTGATTTCGCCCAGTTGGGTGATCGATACCGGCTGGGGTACGGCGGCAATTATTACGGGCCGCAATACGGTCAAAAAGACCGTTTGAAAATGCTGCCCGGCCCGCGGATTTAAAACAGGGTTATCATGCCGGCGGATAAATTCAAATATTAACGCGCAAATAATGTTGCGATTCATCTTTGCAGTGAACCGGAACGCAAGGGGGATCATGCCAGATAAGCCGGGAGAGATCAACAATCATTTCATGGAGGACGTTATGAAAAAAACGGGCTGGATATTAAGTACAAATGAATACCTGAAAATGTTGGGTGTAAAGGATCTGCCGCCTTTGCTTTGTCCTTTTGACCCGGGTTATGATCCGGTAACCCTTGAGAGCCATCTTGAACAGAGCGCGCATTTTATGACTTCGTTAAAAATATCCATGGCATGTTGGATCATTGCGGCGGAATCCGCCACGCGGCGAAAAATTGCAGCGGCACAATCCCGAAACATACCCGTTGTGACCGGAGGCGGGCCGTTTGAAGTAGCCGCGGCCCAGGGCCAGCTTGATGCCTATCTTGACTTGTGTGCCGGAATGGGAGTGAGTCGAATCGAGTGCGGCGAAGGTTTTACCACACTTTCACTTCTTCCAAAAACGATTGTGAACATGGCCGCCGATCGCGGTTTGACGGTTCAATTTGAAATGGGAAAAAAACACGAAGGCTCTTTCACGGAAACATCGCTGAACGAGTTAATCAAGCAAGGGGATACCTGGCTGGAAGCCGGCGCGGAATATTTGGTTGTCGAAGCGCGCGAAAGCGCTGAGGATGTGGGATTGTTCAACGAGGACAAAACCTTTAACGCACGTTTTGCAGACCGCCTTGCCAGCGAATTCGGGCTGGAAACGCTAATATTTGAAGCGCCAACGAAATACAGTCAATTCATACTCCTCGATTATTTTGGACCACAGGTACACCTCGGTAATATTCGGATAGAAGAAATTTTACGCGTAGAAATATATAGACGCGGTCTTCATTCGGATGCGTTTGCCAAAGCGAATCTCAGGCCGGAATTACCGGTAAATCACAAAGTCATCCACTGAACATATTTGTTGAAAATTCACTGTATTGATTTGCTTTATCATCTTAAAAACTACGGAAAAAATTTATGCAAAAAACAGTTGTGATTGATTGCTTTCCTGAAAGTGTACTGAAATACCGGCATGATCACGTGATTGTCGCCATCGATGTTATCCGGGCGACAACCACCGCGGTAACAGGTGTTGCACAGGGTCGCCAATGTTTTCCGGCACCATCGATCGAGAAGGCATTTAGGCTGGCGAAACAGCTTGATAATGCACTTTTGGTGGGAGAACTTGGGGGATGCATGCCCTTCGATTTTCATTTGAACAATAGCCCGACCGATTTATTGCAAAACGTCGATTTATCCCGCCCAATGATACTGCTTTCAACATCCGGAACGCGGCTCATTTGTGATGCGAAGCACGCCAAAGCC
>CAYVDX010000119.1:0-8857 GCA_964450485.1 uncultured Calditrichaceae bacterium | reverse complement strand
TTTACAACCCCGCCCTGAAGGACGGGGCTAACGAAACCAAATAAAACAATATGTTCGCCCCACGAATCATCGTGGGGCTGAAAAGGTTTCTTTACAACCCCGCCCTGAAGGACGGGGCTAACGAAACCAAATAAAACAATATGTTAGCCCCACGATTCATCGTGGGGCTGAAAAGGTGATAAAAACGTTGTGTAGCCCTTTTAAGGGCTTACAAACAAAAAGCGCGTAACATCAGTTATTTAAATCAAAAAAACAGACGAAACATGAACGAACATCAACTACGAAAAACATTCATTAAATACGGACAGAAGCTCTATGAGCAGGATTTGATTGCCGCCACTGAAGGTAATTTCAGCGTGCGATTGGATGAAAACCGCATTTTAGCGACGCCCAGCGGCCTGTGCAAGGGAGATATGCGGGAAGACGATCTGGTGATCATCGATCCGCAGGGAAATCACCTGCACGGCGACCGGCGGGTATCCTCGGAAATTCTGATGCATCTGGAAGTCTATCGGCATCGCCCGGATGCACGGGCCGTGCTGCACGCTCATCCGCCCATTTGCATTGCATTGATGCTGGCCGGCAAGGGGTTGGATTTGCCGCTTTTGGCGGAAAATGTCGTTATGATGGGCAAAGTGCCCATTGCGCCCTACGCCCGGCCATCCACGCCGGAGTTGCCGGCGTCAATCCGAACGCTTATTCAGCTAACGGATTTTTTGCTGCTCAATCGCCACGGCAGCCTGACCATCGGGGCAAGCTTGCCGGAGGCGTTTTACAAGCTGGAAATGATGGAACACACCGCGCAATCATATCTCGCCGCCCTGCAAATCGGGCCGGTTCAACCGCTTCCGGCGGATGAAATTAAGGCGCTGAACCAATTGCGGGTCAGCCGCTACCAAATTCCCTGGCGGATGATTCCATTTTGATAAACATTTAATGAATAAATAATCGTGTGCGATTTGTCTCAGCAGTCTATGCGATTTCAAATTATCTTTTGCTGCAAAATTAATAAATCAATTTTTGTTACGCACGCTTCGAGGGAGTTGTATGAAACATGCGCTAAAGATCATTAGCCTTTGCTTTTTATTGATCAACGGGGCATTATTTGCCGCCTGGCGACCAGGTGAAATGCGTGTGAAAATTGAAAACATGTCGCTTGAATCGGTGCAAAAAATCGTCGAATTGGGCATCGAGATTGATGACGTCCAATTTCCGGTGGTGTATCTTTATGTTATTTCCAAAGAGCTGGAAACCCTTAAAAAAGCCGGGTTTAAACCGGAAATCATTATTCCGGACATGGCTGCTTACTCCGCGCGGTTGCAAAAAAGTCCGGGCTTGATCGGCTATCACGATTATCCCGCCACGCTTTCCCTGATCGACAGCCTGATTCATGCCTTTCCCGATATTATCCGCAAAATAAATTACGGCGAAAGCGTGGATGGCAGACCGCTTTTTGCCGTCAAAATCAGCGATAATGTGAAGCTTGACGAGCCGGAGCCGGAAGTGGGATTTGACGGCTGTTATCACGGCGATGAAATTATCAGCGCGGAAATTTTGATTCGCCTGATGCGGGAATTATGCCTGAATTACGGACGAAACAAAGAGGCGACCCGTTTGGTGAACGAACGGGAAATCTGGATATTTCCCATCGTCAATCCCGACGGGCGACAGGCCTTGACCCGCGGAAATAGTAACGAAATCGATCTTAATCGCGATTGGGGATTTATGTGGGACGCCTGGGGAAACAGCACGGAACCCTACTCCCAACCGGAAACCCGCGCCATGCTGGACTGGCTGCTGGATCATCAA
The DNA here is from genome assembly GCA_964450485.1 of uncultured Calditrichaceae bacterium. Classification (GTDB taxonomy): domain Bacteria; phylum Calditrichota; class Calditrichia; order RBG-13-44-9; family J075; genus JACKAQ01. The sequence continues at coordinate 7,048 of CAYVDX010000119.1, read as the reverse complement.
TTTGTTATCTGCCAATCATTTCACGCCGGCAAGGAAATGATTTCGTTTCCCTGGAGCTACCGGCCCAGCCGGGCCCCGGACCATGATGTCATCAAATCCCTGGCTGCCGGCTATGCGTCGTCGTCGCGCTATGGCGTTTTAGCTTATGGAAACGGTTATCAGCAGCTTTATCCCATCAATGGCAATGCCAAGGACAGCTATTACGGCATCCGCGGCGCGCTTGGCTGGACGATGGAAGTTGCCAGGGAAAAATCACCGCCGTTCGTTCAGATTGATCAATTTTACCAACGCAATCGTTCGGCGATTTTTTATTTGCTGAAAACGGCCGGCAAGGGCTTGCGGGGCGTCGTCACAGATGCAACCACGGGTAAACCGGTTTCTGCGATTATCTGGGTGTTAAACCGGGAAACGGAGTTTTGGCCGGTTTACACCTCTGCAACGGGCGGCGATTTTTATAAACTGCTGCCGCCAGGGCATTACTCGTTAAAAATAACCGCCAATGGCTACGAATCCAAATTTTTGCCAAACGTGGAAATTTTAAAAGATGGGGTTGCGACCCAGAACGTCCGGTTAAGGCCGCGCCGGGGCAGTTTTGCCTACCAAATCATTGCCTGCCGCGTTCCCGGTAATAATTATTCCGATGAAGGCTTGACCTATCGCGCCCTGACCGCGCCGGATCGCCGGCGATATTCGTTGGGGCGCAACGGTTGGATTGTACTCGATATGGGCGGCGATATTTACGATTTCCCCGGCAATGATCTGCGTATTTACGAAGGCGATCTGTCGCCGGAAGGCTTCACCGTGAAAATTGCCAATCACTGGTCGGGACCGTGGCAGCGCATCGGCAGCGGCAAGGGCACCACGGATTTTGACATCTCGCCTTCGGGATTAAGTAAATTTCGCTACGTGCGCATCGAGGATGACGGCGACGGGTTTTCCGGCGGCGCAAATGCCGGGTTCGACCTCGATGCGGTTGAGGGAAACCTGCTGCCGGATTCCGGCCCGTTTTTGATGGCCACGGCATACACGGTCGTCGATACGCTGAGTAATTTTAACGGCGTGTGGGAAGCCGGAGAAACTGTTGATATCGCCTTAAAAATCAATAACTTCGGCGCAGATCCCGCCGATCTAGCCAGGATTCGGATTTCCTGCAAAAATCCCAATGTAAACATATTGCGGGATAGTACTCAAATCGCCGGGATTGACGCCGGGAAACAAATCTCCGCGGCGCATTTTAGAGCGTCGGCCAGCGACAAGATTACCGCCAATCAAGCGGTGCTTTTTGACGTAAAAATCCGTTCAAATCAACAAGTTTGGCGGCATTCGCTTCCGTTGATAATTCATGGCGGGGCCAGAATTTTTTGTGAACAAACCGTGCCTTTCGAGCGGCAGTTTGTCGGATTTTCCGGTGAAAAAAAAGTCGAGATTTTTAATCACGGCAGCGATACGCTGAAAATTTTTCAATTTCAACACCGGTTACAAACATTTTCGATTTCGGATCGGCAAATGATCATTCCCCCGGGCGGCAGCGGTGTTTTCTCAGTTGCATTTAGCCCTGTAGAAACAAAGATTTACAGAGATACACTGACCGTGCTTTGCAACGATCCGGTGCGGTCGCATTATGAAATTTTGTTGACCGGGGAAGGCGTGTTTGCGCCGGAATTGCATATTGCAAATGATTCGGCGGCGATTGAATTTTCTCCGTCGGATTCGGCGACCATTTTTTTGATGATCGAAAACGCCGGCGCCGGAACGTTAATTTATTCAGCGCAAATCACCGCTGCAATGGATCTGCGTCATTCCCCGGCGATGCTGGACGCGGCCGGCTATCTCTGGTCTCCGGCTTACACGGATCATTCCGAAAAAATATTTTCAAAAACGCGTGTTGCAAATTTTTCAGAGATCACTTTCCAGGAAAACGACGCCGTGAGTGAACCGGCGCCGATGCCGTTTTCTTTCCCGGTTTTAGAAAAAAGATATTCGCATATCCAAATTCACCGGGATGGCGCGATTTATCTCGGCGATAAAAAAGATTTTTCCCCGCGGCATGCGGAAAATGCCGCACCGGCATCGCTGCCGGGGGCGATTATGCCGTTGTTTGGCGCGTTCGCCAATCGCCCGGAAAGCCGGGTGTTGTACGCTGTTCTGCCAAAAGAAGTGATCGTGCCGTGGCAAAACCTCTTTGATCTTGACGGCCGCGGTCCGTTTACCTTTGCGGCGCAACTCGGCGCCGATGGCAGCATTAATTTTTACTACGCAGCCTTGGGAGCGCTTGAACAGGATTTTTTAATCGGCACGCCGTTCGGCAAACTGACCGATGAGGCCGTGGATTTATCCGCGCCCATGCGCATCGAAGTGCATAAATTCGCTGATATTACCCTGTCGAATGCCCGCGGCAATATCGCTTCAAACGCACAGCAAACGCTTCAGTTGCATTTTAATTTGGATGAGCTTCCCGTGGGCGAATATGCGCTGAAGTTGAAAATCGAATGCAATGATCCTGACAAACGCGCGATAAATATTCCGATCGTTCTGCTGATAAAAGGCGATACGCCCGAACACACCGGAGAATTGGCGGCCGATAAAATTCAACTGTTGCAAAATTATCCCAATCCCTTTAACCCCAGCACCCGGATTACCTTTCATCTCCCCGCAAAAGCACACACGACGCTGACTGTTTACAACATGCTTGGACAGGTTGTTGAAACGTTGATCGATGAGGATTTATCGCCCGGTGAATACCAGGTCAGTTGGGAAGGGATTAACCCGTCGGGGCAGGAATTGCCAAGCGGCATTTATTTTTACGAACTTCGCGCCAACAATTTTTCCCAAATAAAGAAAATGGTCTTGCTGCATTAGATGCAGGTTAAGGATTTCGGACCTTAGTCCGCCGCATGATAACATTGAATGCTCACTGCCGGATATTTGATTTATCATCCGCCATTTCTCCAATTTTCATTCTTCAATAATCAGCGGATTTTTGTTAAAAATTGTTTTGATATAGTGGATCGTGCTATTAGATTCGGGGCTGTTAATTTCCCTGAAGGGAAGTATCTCTTTGAAAGGAGGAACAATAAATAATGAGTGATGAAGTTAAACAAAACCCGCTTGAGAGTGAAAACACTCAGGCACAACCCCAAACCGTTGCGCCCCCCGCTTCAAATGGCAGTGAAGAACCCTACCAGCCCGGGCAAGTTGTAAAACTGGAAGACTTACAGGAGATGGATTCAACCACCGATGTGGATGATGACAAACTAAAAGAGATGTTTGAAAAAAGTTTTGAAAAATTCAAACAGGAAGATATCGTCTCCGGCAATATCATTGAAATCGGTTCGACCCATGTGATCGTCGATATCGGATTCAAAAGCGAGGGAATTATCTCCACCGAGGAATTTATCGATCTTGAAAAATTCAAAGTCGGTGATGAGGTTGAGTTGTTTTTGGAATCCGCGGAAGATTTGAACGGAAACGTTGTGGTGTCCCGCCGAAAAGTTTATTTCCTGCGCACCTGGGATCGCCTGATGAAAGTTCATGAAAACGGCGAAATCATCCAGGGACGTCTGATTCGGCGCATCAAAGGTGGATTTGTGGTGGATTTAGAAGGCGTTGACGCTTTTCTGCCCGGTTCGCAGGTTGATGTAAAACCCATTCGCGATTTTGACGCATTTGTGGGCAAAATGCTCGATCTCAAAATTGTAAAAGTGAATGCGCTGCGGAAAAACATCGTGGTTTCCCGCCGCGCCATCATTGAAAAAGAACTGGAAAGCAAACGCGCGGAAATCCTGAGCACGCTTGAAAAAGGCCAGGTTCGTCGCGGCGTTGTTAAAAATATAACGGATTTTGGCGTTTTTATCGACCTCGGCGGTGTGGATGGCTTGTTGCATATTACCGATCTTTCCTGGGGACGCGTCAATCACCCCAGCGAGCTGGTAAAGCTTGATGAGGAAATTGATGTCATGATTTTGGATTATGACGAGAAAAAATCGCGGATTTCCCTGGGCTTGAAGCAACTCAAACCACACCCGTGGGAAAATATTGCCGAGCGGTACCCGGTCGGCTCAAAAGTCCTCGGCAAAGTCGTCAGCCTGACTGATTACGGCGCTTTTATTGAATTAGAGCACGGGATTGAAGGATTGATTCACGTCTCGGAAATGAGCTGGTCACATCACATCAAAAACCCGGCCCAAATTCTCAAAGTTGGCGATAAAGTTGAAGCGGTTCTGCTGAATATTGAACCGGAAGAACGAAAAATATCGCTCGGTCTGAAGCAGCTTACCCCGGATCCATGGGAAGATATTGAGCGCAAATATCCTGTTGACAGCAAACACAAGGGCATTGTGCGAAATTTAACGCCATTCGGTGCTTTTGTCGAACTTGAAGAAGGCGTTGATGGATTGGTTCATATTTCGGATTTATCCTGGACGCGAAAAGTCCGACATCCCAGCGAAGTGATTCGCAAAGGCGAGGAAATCGAAATCATGGTGTTGGACATCAACAAAGAGGAACGCCGGATCGCGTTGGGACATAAGCAGGTTGAGGTCAATCCCTGGGATACGTTTGAAGATCACTACAAAGTCGGCACGGAAATTCTCGAAGGCAAGATACAACGCTTGATCGACAAAGGCGTCATCGTTGCCCTGCCGTTGGGCGTGGACGCTTTTGTGCCGCTGCATCACCTCGGTATCCCCAAAATCAAACGCGCCGCGGATCACTTCAAAGTCGGCGACAACCTGCCGTTGAAAGTCATAGAATTTGACAAGGAAAACAAACGGATTGTGCTTTCAGCGACGGAATATTTAAAAGACAAAGAGCGAGAGGTTGTTGAATCGTATATGTCGCAACACTCTGCCGCCGCGCCGACATTGAAGGAAATGGTCGAGGATGTCCCGGAGTTGGAAGAATCTCCCGAAGCCGGCAAAGGCCGCAAGTCGTCGGCGAAAAAGAAGGCCAAGGAAGCCGAGGAAGCCGTTAAAACAGAGGAAAAGGCAGAGACTGAGAAAACGGCGGAAGCTCAGAAAACCGCTCAAGAAGAAGCGATTGCGGAACGTAAAAGTGATGCGGTAGAAGCGCCCGCCAAACCTAAGAAAAAAACACGTGCCAAAGCTAAAAAAGAAGATGCGGCGCCGGCAACGAAAACACCGGCTGAACCTAAAGCAAAAAAAGCTAAAGCGACAAAATCAAAAGCGGAAACGGATGCAAAATCAGAAGCGGAAACGGAAGCAGAAACTGTTGCGAAAACGACTGAAGCGCCGCCGGCTGTTGAGGATGTCAAAAAAGAATCTTCCGATAAAAAGGAAGATAAAACAGACGCTTAACTTAAAGGCTCGAATCTTCTACGTGTTAAAAAAAGGCCATTCCTCATGCTTGAGAATGGTCTTTTTTGTTGTTTGACCATTCAAATTATTGTAACCTGAGAAAAAAAGAAGGATATTGGCATGGGTTCATTAACGCTTCCCCTGGACGAGCAGCGTAATGTCGATTTGCTGTTTCCCCAAACAGTTGTGCCCGAATGGCCTTTGTTTATCTTTGCGCATGGTTCCGGCAATGATATGCATTCCCCATTTATCGAAACCATTTCCGGGCACCTTCAAGAACGGAAAGTGAATGTCGTCCGCTTTAATTTTCCCTACAAAGCCGCCGGAAAAAAGATGCCCGATCGCGCGGAAATTTTGGAGAATTCCTGGCGAAAAGTGATTAAATGGGCCGCTCACAACCTGGATTACAGCGGGCTTTACATCGGCGGAAAAAGCATGGGCGGACGAGTGGCGGCGACCATTGCCGGCGAATTCCCGGAAATTGACGGTGTGATTTTCCTGGGATATCCGCTGCATACGCCCGGAAAATTTACCGAAAAACGTGATGAATATCTCCAGCCGCTACAAAAGCCGATGCTGTTTATCCAGGGCACGCGAGATCCTTTTGCCCGAATGGATTTGCTGCAGGAAACGCTCCATAATTTGCGCGGACGCGCCACGCTGCATTGGGTGGAAGGCGGCGATCACTCCTACAAAGTATTGGTGCGCGGCGGAGTGAATTACCCGGAAGTGTTGGAACGCGCCGCGGGGTTGGTAAGTGAATGGATTGGGGAGGTTCAAAAAAACGATGAAAACCGGTAAGGTTTTTTATGCGGTGCTAAACATGGGACTGGGGCACGCGGCGCGAAGTTTGCCGATTATCAAAGCGTTTCAACAACGCGGGTGGGAAGTCCTGATCGGCGGCAACGGCCGGGCGTTGGAATTTTTGAAAATTGAGCTGCCCGGCGTGGCATTTGAAGAAACACCCGGGTACGATATTCAATATGCAAAAAACGGAAATTTAGCGCCTAAGCTGTTTGCCCAATTTCCCAGGCTTCTGAAAAAAATCCACGAAGAACAGATTTTTTGCGACCGGATCGTTAAAAAACATTCACCGGATTTGATCATGAGCGATCATTGTTACGGTATGTATCATCAGCGGGTGCTGTCGTATTTTATCAGCCATCAAATTCAATTTGAGATGCCGGGCGGTCTTGAATTGTTTGCGTCGCTGGCGTCAAAATTTAATCTGAAATATCATCGCCGCTTTAGCCGGGTGATTATCCCGGATTTCCCCGCCGCGGATGGCGGTTTGCTAAGCGGACGTTTAAGCAGAACGCCGCCGATCAAAAATAAATATTTTTTTAGCGGTTTCCTTTCCAGTGTTTCCGCCCATCCGGTTGAAAAAAAAATCGATGTGTTGGCGTCGATTTCCGGGCCCGAGCCGCAGCGATCCATTTTTGAAGAAATCGTGCTGGATCAGATCAAATCCGTTCCCGGCAAAAAAATTGTGGTGTTGGGAAAAAGCGAATCAAACAGCGCGCGGAAAGTCGCAAAAGACCTGCTGATTTACGATCATGTGCCGCGAAAAATGATGAGCGAATTGCTCAACCGGGCGGAGTTGATCGTCTCCCGCCCCGGTTACTCAACCTTGATGGAATTAGCGGAATTGGGCAAAAAAGCCTTGTTGATCCCCACCCCCGGGCAAACCGAACAAATGTATCTTGCCGACCGGGTGATGAAAAAACATTGGT
>CAYVDX010000118.1:0-8878 GCA_964450485.1 uncultured Calditrichaceae bacterium | reverse complement strand
TAATGCGCGCTTTTTCAGGAATGACATTGTGTGTGCTGCCGGCGTGGAATTTGGTAATGGAAACCACGGCGGATTTCAGTGGATCGATATTTCGCGCCACGATCGCTTGCGCATTACTTACAAATTGGCTGCCGATGATGATCGGATCAACCGTCAAATGGGGCACCGCAGCATGACCGCCTTTGCCGGTAATCTCAATATTGAATACATCCGGCTGACCGAGCGCGGCTCCTTCGCAAATGCCGATGGTTTGGGTATCGATAATCGGCCAGACATGCAGCCCAAAAATTTCATCAACGCCTTCCAGCGCGCCGTCTGCGATCATCGCCGGAGCGCCGCCCGGCAAATTCTCTTCGTTGGGCTGAAAAATAAAGCGGACATTTGCCTTGAGGTGATCCTTTAATTCGCTGATCACCCGCGCCGCGCCGATGAGCATGGCCGTGTGCGAATCGTGCCCGCACATGTGGGCTTTTCCCTCGATCAACGATTTGTAGTCGGGATTTCCCATTTCCTGCATGGGCAGGGCGTCCATATCCGCCCGCAGGGCGATGCGTTTTTTTGCGCCGGGAACGACGATGTCTCCCACGACGCCGGTCTTGCCGACGCCGGTACGCACGTTGACGCCCAGTTTTTCCAGTTCCCGGACCGCAATTCCGGCGGTTCGTTCAACGTCAAAACCAATCTCCGGGTTTCGATGGATATCCCGGCGAATTTGTACGATTTCCACCTGTTGTTGGCGACATGCCTCGATAATCTTTTTTTGTAGTGTCATTTTTGCTCCCAATGTCATCTGTTTTGAATTGCACAGGATTGAAGTATATAATTTTTTTTAGCGAAAAAAAACGTATTAAAGAAATTTGTTGATTCCTTTGAAATACAAAATTGTTTACTGCAAACGGTCATAAACTTAACAGTCGTAGTGGTTGGTAATGAGACTCCTGCTCGAAAAGTTAAGATTATGCCCATTCAAGTATAAAATCGTAAAAAAACTACAAAAACAATGCAATATTAGCGACATCACACAAAGCGAAGAGGTTATAATTTGTTTTCTTAGGGTAAAGTGGGGTGATTATAAAAAATTTTTACCTAACCGTTATACTTATCGGGACGCTGCGTGTTTTGATTACGTCGCACATTATTCGTGTTGCTTTTTTTTAAGCGTCCGGTATAATCATTTACACTAAAACCATCGGGGACTTGGCAGTGGAAAATATTGGAATGTTTGTTCAAACGACGACCGACAAGCTTTCCGGAACAAGTAAAAACAGGGCAAATATCGGTAAACATAATCCCGTTTCATTAAAAAAAATTGATTTTTCTCCAATTGTCGGGCAGAGTCCGCAAATGCGGCGGGTGTTGAATATCATCCGGCGGGTTGTTCAGAAAAAATGGCAAACCATTCTTGTGTACGGTGAAAATGGCGTTGGTAAGGAACTCATCGCTCGGGCAATTCACACGAATAGTTTTAAAACATTTCATCCGTTTTCCAGCATTAATTGCGGTAATATACCCAAAGCACAATTGGAAGCGCAGCTATTTGGGAGCGGGGCTCCTTCGATTGAAGCCGCCGGCGCGGAACAAAAAACGCTGTTTGAACAGATTGGCGTCGGCACGATTTTTTTTGATGAAATTTGCGAATTGGATAGCAGCATCCAGTTAAAATTGCTGGATGTACTCAAAAGTAAAATAATCCCTGCGCCGGATCATCGCCAAAAAATTTCTTTGAAAACCAGGATTATTTCATCTTGCAGCAAAGATTTACCCAAGGAACTTGCCCTGGGGCGATTATTAAAGGATTTGTATTACGAATTAAGTGTTGTTCTGATTCAACTGCCGCCGTTACGAGAACGCGGCGAAGATATTTTGTTATTAGCAAAGCATTTTTTGAACCGTTATGCAATCGAATGTGAAAGCCCGGCCCGGCAGTTGACGCCGAAAGCGGAGAAAATATTATATGCTTATTCCTGGCCGGAAAACGTCCGGGAACTGCGCCAGGTTATTGAACGCGTGGTGCTGTTAGCGGACGGCCCGTTGATCTCTCCCGAATTGCTGGAAGAATCGCTCTCCGCCCAAAAGAATTTAGCACAGACTCAGCCATCCGATCACTTTACAATCGAAGTGCCGCCGGAGGGGATGAGTTTGGAAAACGGTGAAAAGCAGTTAATTCGATCGGTGCTGACGTTATATCGCTGGAATAAACGCCGCGCTTCCCAGGTTTTAAAAATTTCACGTCCCCGGTTGGATCGCAAAATCGCCAAATATGGCTTGAAGCGTAAACCAAATACGGTTTGAAGCGTAAAAAATAAAACGGTAATAGAAATGTGCGTAATGCAAAACAGGATTTCGTAAAGCTTCCAAAAAACATTCAAACGTACATCTCGATTAAAACCAGTTCGTAAACAGCAAGCAGCGGGTTTGGCAGGTATGTGTAACGAGGATTCGTCCCCAATTATTGGGAATAGCCCAATGATGCGCCGGGTTGCGGAAATCGCTTCCCGGATTGTTTTCAAAAATTGGGAAGTTTTGCTGATTCACGGGGAACCCGGCACGGGAAAGGAGTTTATTGCCCGGGCCATTCATGCAAAAAGCGATCAACAGCCGAAGCCGTTTATTAATGTTTATTGCACCGGTTTAAGCGCGGAGCAGTTAGAATGTGAACTGTTTGGCTGCCGGGAAACAGATGTCGAGAATACCGGGAAACTAAAGAATGGCGCAATCGAATTAGCAAATGAGGGTACGATTTATATTGATGAAATTGGCGAAATGAATGGTTTTATTCAGGCAAAACTGCTTAAGGCAATTGAACACAGGTTAATCCGAAGAGTGGGAGGCAGCGAGGATGTTCCCGTGAAATCCCGGATCATTTCCGCAACCAATCATGATCTTGGCAACCTCGTTGAGAAAGGTAAATTACGTAAGGATCTTTATTATCAATTGAGTGTGATATCAATTTACCTGCCGCCGCTCAGGAAGCGCGGTGATGATATTCTTAAGCTGGCATATCATTTCCTGAACCGGTATGCCTCAAAATATAACAGCCCTGTTTGTGGATTCTCTGCAAAAGCGGAAGCTTTGTTGCGCTCCTACACCTGGCCGGGAAATGTCACGGAATTACGCAATACTATTGAGCGGCTGGTATTCCTGGAAGAAGCAGGCGAAATTACCCGGGCATTGTTGAAACGCGCTTTGGAATCCGAGCCGCTCTCCCGAAAACAAACCATGGCGTCTGTTACAAAAATTGATATTCCACCCGGCGGAATGAGCCTGGACGAGGGAGAGAAACATATCATATATGCCGCGTTAGCAAATAATAACTGGAACAAACGTATCGCTTCGCAGGTTCTTGGGATATCGCGTCCCCGGCTCGATCGCAAAATCAAGAAATACGGTTTATTACTCAAAAAATAGGGTTCGCTTTGCCAGTCGGAACTTCATTTTATTTTGTAATTTTCAGGTTTTTCGGCGCTGCCGGCGGCCGGTCGCTGCCGGGAAGGGAGATTTGTTTCCAGCGCAATAATTCCGCCCAACCTAAAAACGGGCGCGCCCAGTTCGGCGATGGGTAATTCTTTTGGTAATACGCTTTGGCAATGTCAAAAATTGCCGGATCAAATTCCGCCAAATCCAGCCAATCGAAACCGATGGGCCAGTAACTGTTTTTCGATGGATCGTTCGTGCCATCGATAAACCAGCTTAGTTCCCCATCCTTGTATATTTTTTTGGTTAAGGTATTGGCAAATCGCAGCATATCCGTTTCTGAAAAATTCAGGCCGCAATAATACGCCGTCACAAAAAAACTCAGATCAATATGAGCATGATTGAAATCTTCCGCGACCGGGTTTTTTGCCCTGAAATTATATTCCCAAAAATAGGCGCTGTCGGGGGTGGTTATTGCATAATGCTTAAAAAAGTCCAAAATTGCCCGGGCTTTTTGACGGTATTGCGGAACCCCGCCTTTTACTTTATCTAACAAAAGCAGCGTTACGCCCATTGTTGCATTGTGATTGAACGGAACCGTTCCGCGATAAAGCCCGGAGCCGTCGGGATTTGGGTAATAATAGCTTCCCGGCACATCGGGAAAGCGATCAAACACAAACAGGGAATTATGCGCATTCACCGTTTCTTCAACCCTGGAAAGATACGCGCGCGCCTTTGGGCGATATGCGGAAAAATCCGCGCGGTTCAGCGCCAAATCCACAAAACGCATGATTGCGTGGGTAATTTGGCCGTCAAAAAGCACATGGATTCGCCATGAATGGCGGTGTTCCCTATTTCGCCAGCCGGGGGCGGCTTTATCCCGGTGATGCAAATAATACAGCGGCGCGCTTAAATAAGGCGTTGCCCGAATATCAATTTCGCCGCGGGCATCGCGGGCGTCGTCCCGATAATACAAAAGATGATCGATCAGTTTGACTGCCTTCTCAAGATACGCCGTATCGTTAAACGTCGCCGCCATGGAAACATACGCGCGAATCCAATAATGCGCGTGCCAGGAAAATTTGCCGTCCTCATCCCCGTTGGTGATCTCTAACAGCGGATCCCCATCCGGGTAGCGTTTTTGAAAGGCGCTATCCCATTGGGCTTTGCTGGTAATTTGTGCCTTCGCCGGGCTGTTTGCGATGAGAAAACAGCAACAAAGCGCGGCGATCCATGCGAAATTATTATTTGTTTTCATGCATCAAATCCACAAATAAAGCAATATAAGAGAAAATAAACATAACGCCTAATATATGTTTGGGTCTGAACAATGATGATTCGGTAAAATTGTTTATTAGCACCACGATAAATATCCACTTCCAAATGTTTCCTTTGCCGGTTTTGAGAAAATGGATAAAATACCAACCCACCATCAAAAAGAATAGCGTTACGCCAATGATTCCGGTCTCGTTCGATAAATCTAAATAACCTAAATGGGCTTGATTCGGCAGCCAGACATAGTCCTCATAAAGCAACGCCAGCGAAAGGCTGTCCACATCCCAGAAGGCAGAAAACCCGCAGCCAAGCCAGAGATGCGTTTTGGCTTCCGCGAATACATCCTGCCACAAATCCGTTCTGCCGGTAAAGGTAATATCTTTCCCCAAATAACCGGGCAGCGCCAATAGCCAGTCCGGCGCTAAAAAAAAGACCACGATAAAAAATGCTGCCAGTAAAAATGCAATCACCGCGATATAAAATTTGCCAAAGTAAGATGAATTTGTTATGTCGCTGATAAAGTATGTGATTCCCCCGGCAATTGTCAAAACGCCGAGGGTCGCGATGGATGTTGCGCTTTGCGTTCCCAACAGTAGCAGCAGGGATAAAAACATCATCATAATTGCCAATATTTTATTGGAGTTACCCGGGGATTTGGCGGAGTAAAACCAAACCAAAATACATACCAATGCCGCTTGCGCGAGGTTGTTTTTGGTTGCGGCTAAACCTCGCCATGTGTGAAATTTCGGATCCAATGCACCGGGGATTAAAAAGACCGATAAAATTGATAAAATAACATAAAGAAATAAAATGTAACGAAAATATTTCAGCGTTTCCCCGGATGATTTGACATGGAGCAGAACCGCCAAACAGACGGCAACCGTCGCAAGAATTTGAAAGTAGCGCTTAAATGATGTAAAGCTAAAATCCGACCAAAATACGCTTAACAAACACCACGCTAAAAAAAGGGTGAGGAATTTTTCTTTTCGGATGAAGCGAAGGACTTCGCTTCTTTTATTGACGAGCGTGATTAGCGAGATCAAAAATAGAAGCGTAAAAACGAGCTGGTTGATGATATTGGATGATCCGATACGATCGGCGTCCGCAAGTTCTTCACGAAATGGCAGCGACGTGCCGAAAAAAATGGCGAAAAGAAATACGACAAAAGAGAGTTTTGCCAAAACCGAGAAGGCATTCTCGCTTTTTCCGGCGCTCATTGAGCCTGGTTTTAAATAGCCGATTTCCTGCATTACGTTGTCGTCGCTAAGATTTTTTTGGTTTACCGGGTGTTCGCGAATGTTTCGTATAACGCTATGGTTTTATTGGCGATATCATCCCATGAATATTTAGTGTTGCTTAATTGCCTTGCGAAATTTCCCATGTTTTCCAAATGTTGTTTATCTGAAAATGCGTCGCTGATCGTTTGCGCTAAATTTTCAGCGTTGTTTTTTTCTACAATATATCCGCTCTTATCCTGCTCGATTATTTCTGAAAAATCTCCGACATTGGTGGCGATCAGCGGTTTGCCAAAGGAATAACCCAAATGAACAATGCCGCTATGATCAATTTTTTTATAGGGCAAAACCACCACATCTGCCGCGGCAAAAAAAGCGGGCAGCGCGTCTGAAGGGATGAACCGGGGATAGTACAAAACATGTCCGTTAAACGAGAGATCAGCAATTCTTTTTCGATAATGGTCTTCGAGGCCTTTCGACGCCGGTTTACCCGCGATGACGAGTTTTAATTGGTGATTATTCCCGGCTGCAATTTGGAATGCTTCAAGCAATAAATCCAAACCTTTATATTCCTTGATAAATCCAAAAAACAGTAGAACATCATCACTTTCAGAAAACTTTAGGCTTTCCCGGGCGGCTTTTTTGGTGATCAATTCCGCGGGTAAATAGTTGTCAAAGTTTCCGTGCGGTATGACTTCGACTTTATGTGCGTTGATGTTGAACTGCTTTACCAGTTTACGTTTAACAAATTTTGAATGAACAATAATCGCGCCGGCGGATTTATAAATAATGTATTTGAAAAAATAATCTCCCCTGTGATGATCGTGCGGTAAAACATTATGTGCCGTGTGAACTAATTTTGTATTCATTATTCTCAAAAAGAGGAAAAACAGCCATTCGACTCTTTCTTTGCGAAAAAATTGATAGTGAAGGATGGTATTTCGATTTTTGGCTGCGTACAAAAAAATTTGTGTCAAATATTTAAGCAGAATAAAGGGTTTTATTAATTTGCTCTTTTCGGAATTTTTTGACGGCGCCCATTTCTTTACCGGAAAATTGATGGGCGGCTTAATATTCCGGTCTTCGGTAACTAACAGTTCAATATCAATGCCAGCCTTTTTCAGACTATTGCAAAGGCAGATGGAATAATCGTTTCCGACAAGTGAGTCAATCATCAAAATTTTCATACGGCTTTAACGTATTCTGAAATTGTGTTTGTGTAGCTCTAACAGCTTTAGAAGCGCATCCGCACTTTCGTACAGTCCAAAAACGTCTTTGTTCTTTTGTCTTGATACAAAAGAACCAAAAAATCAAGGCGGAATTAAACTCGACGCCCAAAAAACGGGCGTCTCAGACAGAAATTCCGCCAAAAACAAACAACCGGATCAATCAAATGGTAATACACCCGGCATTGTGTTTTCCAAAATATTGATGCTACACAAATACCTGAAATTATATCGTTTAGCAAAAGTATTCATGCGAATTTTTTTCGCTCCGCGCGTTTTTGAACATATTTTACACCAAAATCAACCATTTTGCGAAATTCGCTTATGTATAACCAGCAAAAGGCGATAAACACCGCGATCAGTAATATCTTGAGTAAAATCGATTTAACGCTGAAGATGTAAACGCCGGCGGAAATAACAACCGCTGCAAAAATGGGTTTAAAATATTGCAACTGATCCACCCGGATCCCAATTTTTTTGAGGTAGTAGCTATAGAAAATCAGCGAGCTTACATTCATCATTAAAATCGCGTAAACGGCGCCCATATATTGATATTTGGGGATCAACACGACACTTAACCCAAAGTTCAACAAAGTGATGACGGAATTCACTTTGGCCGGAACCGCGGGATAACCGGCGGAAACCAGCGAATATCCCATCAAGCTGGAAACGGAGAAAAAGCAGAAACTCAGCACGAGTATTGAAAAGGCCGTTGCGGCATCTCGATATTGTTCTGAAAAAATCAACACCACAATTTCTTCTTTGAAGAGGAAGGAAATCAGCACCAGTGCAGAGATGACCGTGGTTGACAGTATTAACGAATCGTTGAGCAAATCCCGGGCTTCATGGGTTTTGCCTTCGGAAAAGAATTTGGAAAGATTGGGAAAATAGACAATGATGAATGATTTGAACATTCGCGCAAATGCTTCGGGAAGCTTTTGCGCAACCCCAAAGTAAGCCACGCTGACCGGGTTTAAAAAGGCCGCGATCAAAATCATGCTGATCCGCTCGCGGGCATAGGTCAGGATGTTGTTGAGATAGAGCGGGATGCCGAATTTGAGCAACGCCCTGAACATTTGGGAATCCCAATGGGAGAATTTTAAAAAATATCGCGGAACAAAAACTAACTGCACGATGACAGACAAAAAATAGGTGAGTATTTCCACATACAGAAGGCGGGCGACGCTGAGTCCGCTCCAGGGCAGGAGCGCCGCGATTAACAAAAACTTAGTAAAAGCGGATAAGACCTGGATGACGGCGTATCGCTTAAATTGCCGCAGTCCCTGCAATAAAAAGAAAAATAATTCCCGGTAGCTCATCAGGATGACAATGAGCGGAATGTAGATGATATAATCGTTTAAGCGTTGGTCAAGATGGGGGAGAAGGTATTTCCCCAGGCTGTAAAACAAAATGGTGATGAGCATCAGCTGGGCAAATCGAACC
This sequence comes from uncultured Calditrichaceae bacterium, assembly GCA_964450485.1. Taxonomy (GTDB): domain Bacteria; phylum Calditrichota; class Calditrichia; order RBG-13-44-9; family J075; genus JACKAQ01. The sequence goes on along the minus strand of CAYVDX010000118.1, from coordinate 285 downwards.
AGTACAATGATCCAAAAGGTTCGATTATTTTCCGCTTTGTCATCAGTTACCACGAATTTGACCAGGGTCAGGTCTAAACCCAGCCCGCTGAGGATTTTGAGGGCGTGAACGACCAACAGGATCAGCAAATAGATGCCGAAATCTTCTTTGGGCATGTAGCGGGTCATGAGCATGATGCTCAGAAAATGGAAACCGATGGTCGATACTTGCCCGGCAGAGACAGAAAGCGAACCCTTGAGAAGATTAGTGATTGTTTTTTTTTTCATACAAACATTTCTAACAACG
>CAYVDX010000117.1:0-8886 GCA_964450485.1 uncultured Calditrichaceae bacterium | reverse complement strand
CATCCTAAATCTTTCCCGGGATCATTCTCTTTCGGATTTCAGCGCTGTTGTCATGCATCGTATCAGGAATATTTCATGCTAACAAAAAAGCGACGAAAACACAAATATTTTTTGCGTGGCGCGCAATTTTTTTTACGCCGTTTCTGTGGATTTTCCTGTTGGGGATTGTTTGGCGGGATACGCATTGGGGATCACAATACACGGTAAAAAAAATGATCAACCCACCCTGTAAAAGGCGCCTTTGGAACGAAAAACGCTAAAACAATGGTTTAAACGCATTGTGAATATCATTTGTGAATCATTCAGACAACCACGAACAAAACCGGAATTAAAAAAGGCGCTCCGCCTTTTACCGGCGAAACGCCTTCAAAATAAATATTGCAAAACACACCGATTAAAAACCGGGTTACTTCATATTTGCCCAGTTTGCATCCGCTTTCTTTTGCAAATTGGCTTCGTCGCCATTCCAGGGAACGATGGTATTAAACGGCGCGCCCTGGTAATAATCATTGAAAAACAGATACAGTTTGCCGTTGTACAGCTTGAAGGTGTTGGGATCACTGGGCGCTTTGCCGCCTTTCATGCCCATGGCAAAAGCGCACCATCCGCCGTATTGAGGCAAATATTTTTCCGGATCCGCCGCAAACTGCTGTTTGTTCGCTTCGCTGGCGAACCAATATTTCACGCCGTTGTGCTGCGCCTCATGCTTTTGCGCCCCGCGCAGCGCCGCATTTTGCGTAAAATAAGCCACCACATCGTAACCGCCGATGGCTACATTATCTTTGTTGACATTGTACTTTCCGTTTGAATCTTGCGACATGACACATCCTCCAAGTATGATAACGTTTAACATAAAAATAACGAATAAGAATTTGGAAAATTTCACTGCATTGCTCCTTTTTGCTGAGTGAACGAAATAATTGATTGACTCGTGCAAATATAATAAATATCTTATCCTGTATTTGCAATGCCTGAAAGTGCAAATAAATTGATTGAACGTCCAATTTAAACGCTTATTTTTGACGATGGATGCACTCAGCGACATTCTGCGGGCGATCCGCCTGCGCAGCGCGGTTTACTTCCGCTCCGATTTTTCTTCCCCCTGGGGAATGCAGATTGACGACGGCCCCTTTGCCCAATTCCACCTGATTGTCCGCGGGAATTGCTGGATGCGGATGCGCGGCTTCGGGAAGCCACGGCTGCTTTCCGGCGGCGATGTGGTGGTCTTTCCCCACGGCGACGCCCACTGGCTGGCGGACGATCCCGCGCAAAAACGCGCCCCGGGAAAAGCAGTCGTACAAGCACATCTGCAAAATCAACCCATGTTTCAGCAGGGAGAATTTAGCACGACACTTGTTTGCGGACATTTTGAGTTTGACCGTCATTTTGATCACCCGTTTTTGCAGGCGCTGCCGCGATTCATCCACATCACCGACACGGAGCGGCGGGAACGAAGCTGGCTGGAAACGGTCACAAATGTCATCATTCAGGAAGCGGATTCCGCGCAGCCGGGCGCGGAAGTGGTTGTGGAGCGGCTGGCCGAAGTGCTGTTTATCCAAGTGTTGCGGGCGTACATGCAGCAGCAAAAAATGACGACCGGCTATTTGGCGGCGCTGCAAGACCGGCAAATCAGCCAGGCGTTGAAGCTTGTTCACGCCCGCCCGGAGACCAACTGGACGCTGGAAAGCATCTCGCGCACGGTGGGCATGTCGCGCTCGGCGTTTGCCGCCCGCTTCAAACAGTTGGTGGGCGTGACGCCGATGGTTTACATCACGGACTGGCGAATGCAAAAAGCGCGGGAGTTACTAAAAAATCATGCCCATCCACTCGTGGAGGTCGCGGAAAAAGTCGGCTACACCTCCGAAGCGGCATTCAACCGCGCATTTAAGCGGCGATTTAAACAAAACCCGGGAGCAATGCGCCGGGCGTTGCTTGCCAAACCGCGCGCGATGTCAAAGTAGAGGTCTTTCCAAAATATAAGCGATTATTTTAAGGAGTTGTGTATTTAAAATCTGTTATTACTGAAATTTGAAACTCGAAATTTGGTAAACCCGGGTTCCCAATTTCCAGTTTCAAATTTCAAATTCCTGTCAGATTCGCTGCAATTGCGGCAGCAGCCGGCAGAAGCAGGCCGGATCAATTTGGAAAGATGTCTAAAAATCGCGCGCACCGTTCCCACCGACGTATTTCGTCATTTCTTTACAATTCCGCTTGACCTTTTCCGCTTCGTGATGCTAAGATACCACCATGCAAATGCGAGGAATACGACAATTTTATCGCCGGCATGCCTGGCTGTTTTGGCTGGCACTGTTTGCGGCATTTATTCTGCTTTCGGTCGTCTTGCTGTACATGATCGAAAAAAAAGCCGCCCCGGACCTGACGTTTTTTGACGCATTTAGCATGACGCTGGTGCTTTTGTTAGGGGAATATGGCGAAACACCGTTGACTGAGATCGGTAAATTTATTACTTTAATCGACTTTGTCGCGGGCACTTTAATCGTCGTCACCGTTATTGGGAAAGTGACCGCTTCATTTGTAAAGTTGAGATTGGAGGGTGCAATGCCGAAGGAATTGGAAAAACACATCGTCATCTGTAACTGGAACAACCGCGGCGACCGGATCATCAAAGAGATCCACGCGCCATTGGGCGATCCGAACCGGGAAATTATCATTATTTGCGAACAGGCGGTGAACGAACGCGAACTGCGCGCGCACGAAGCGTATGAAAAGGTATATTTTATCCGCAGCGATCCCACTTTGCACGATGTGCTGAAACGCGCGCAGGCGCATCTCGCCAAAAGCGTGATTGTGCTGGCGGACGACGAATCCTCCGATCCCGACGCAAAAACAGCGCTGATCGCCCTGGCGATTACCATGCTGGAAAAAAGCCTGCCCCGCAAACCGCACATTATCGCCGAGGTGATGAATCATCGCAAAATTCAGCATTTGATCGACGCCGGCGTGGACGAATGGGTTTGCGCGACGGATTACGGTTTGGGAATTATCGCGCAATCGGCGCTTTACAGCAAACTCTCGGAAGTTTATCAGCAACTGCTGACCTATTCCAAGGAAACAAATGAGATCTATTTGGTTGCGCCGGAATTTTATCCGCAAGATTTTGTTGGGATGCCTTTTGATGAATTGGCCGCCAACCTGAATGCAAATCGCGATCCGAAAAATCCGGCGATTTTGCTCGGTTTTAAACGCAATGAAAAAGTGATTCTCAACCCGCGGGCGGACGAAACCGGCGCGCTCCGGCAAGGCGACAGTCTGGTTGTCATGGCGTTTGATCGCCCTGATTTACGACAGCAAACGCAATAGCGGTTTTTCCAAAATAAAAGCGCCGATAAAGCTTGTTCAGTTTTCACTAACCGTTATTCGTAAAATTTGAAACTCGAAATTTGAAATTTGCTAAATCCGGGTTCCCAACTTCCCGTTTCGAATTTCAGTCAAGCTTGCAACATTTACGGTAACAATCAGCAAGGATAAACCGAATTAATCTGGAACAAAATCAAATAAATGATACAATTTAAAAGCATTCAAAATGACGGAGGAAAGTTGTAATGGCAAAACCGAAAGGCACGATTGGCATTTTAACCGGCGGCGGTGATGTGCCCGGTCTTAACCCGGCGATTCGGGCGATCACATTCCGGGCGCTGCGGGAAGGATATCGCGTGTTGGGGATCCGGCGGGGCTGGGCCGGGCTGGTGGACATGGTTCCCGACAAAAAAGCCGATAACAGCGCGCACGTGCTAAATTTAACGGAAGAGATCGTTGACCGGGCCGGGCGAACCGGGGGAACGTTTCTCCACACGTCGCGCACACGCCCCAGCCATCTACCCAAAGCCATCGTGCCAAAACATTTACAGGATAAATATACCGATGAATTTAACGACGTCACCCCGGAAGTACTAAAAAATTTGGCGTTTTTAGGCATTGATTTTCTCATCCCCATTGGCGGCGACGACACGCTCAGCTATGGTCACCGGCTTCATGAAGAAGGCATAAAAGTGGTGGCGATTCCCAAAACCATGGACAATGACGTGCCCGGCACCGATTATTGCATCGGATTCAGCACTTGCGTTACCCGGACCATTGAGCTAACTCACAATCTTCGCACATCCGCGGGATCTCACGAGCGGTTTCTGGTAATCGAGGTCTTTGGACGATATGCCGGATTCACTGCGTTGCTGCCAACCATGGCCGGCGCGGCGGATCGCTGCGTTATTCCCGAGCATTCCTTTGAAATTGATCACCTGACGGATCTTCTTAGTCACGACCGCCGTCAACATCCCAGCAATTATTCCGTCGTGTTGGTTTCCGAAGGCGCAAAAATGATTGATGAGCAGGACATGTCCTTTGAAAGCGAAGAAACCGACCAGTACGGGCATCGTAAATTAGGGGGAATTGGCGATAAAGTTGCCGCAAGGCTGAAGGAGCTTTCGCCAAAATATAACCAGGGAAAACGCGTGAACGTGATCAATCAACGGCTTGGCTACCTGGTGCGCTGCGGTGAACCGGACGCGCTGGATTCAATCGTGCCCATGGTTTACGGCAACCTTGCTTTTGATTTGGTGTTGTCAAACACTTCCGGACGCCTGATCAGCCTGCGCAACGGTTGCTACGACACGGTTCCCATTGACATTATTATGGGTCGCAAAAAGGTGGTTGACGTCGCCAGGTATTACAATGTCGAGCGATTCCGCCCAAATTACGAAACCCTGCTGCGGCGACCGCTGTTTATTATGACCAGCGATGTGTAACGCCACAGGTATTCTTAATGTCATGGTAGCGGCGCGGCATGCCGTACCGCTGCCATATTGACCGAATAATCTGAATCGTTTCAATTTTTTTGAGACACAACATTCTATAAAAAAGCCGGGCGATTGTCTCAATTGACGTTGAGATGTATATTTGCCTGCATTTTTAGTTGAAAACAAAACACAAATTTCTGACAAGGGAGGATCTATGCGATGGTCAAAAACAGCGCTTTTGGACCCCACCTGACCCTGGATTTGAATCACTGCAACCCGGAAAAGGTGAGTAACTACAACCTGATTTTTGATGTATTAAACAGCCTGCCGGACATAATCGGCATGACCAAAATTACCCAGCCGTACGTATTCAAATATTCCGGGGCGGTGCCGGAAGATCAAGGCATTACCGGCTTTGTGGTGATTGCCGAAAGCCACATCTCCATCCACACTTTCCTGAAAAAAAACTATGCGTTTATCGATCTGTTCTCCTGTAAACATTTCGATTACGAATTTGCCCAAAAATATTTGATCGACGTGTTTGAATCCAAAAAACCGACCGTCAATGTGCTGATGCGCGGTTATGATTTTCCGCGGAGCGGGCAACCGGGATTGCGAAAATACAGTGAACGGGTGAAAGATCGACTAACGAAGACAACTTGAGAAAAAATTAGATTGGAATGAGGTTTTATTGTGAAAAAAAGTGACTATTTAAAAGAGAGCATCGCGCATATCGACATCAAATCGTTTGACGCAACGATGCTGGTGGAGGCGTATGAAAAGATGGCGTTTCAATCGCGCAACCTGGCCCGCGCCGCCAAAATTTACGACATGATGCTCAAAGACCGGGATTGCACCGTCATTTTAACAATGGCGGGATCGCTGGTGAGCGCCGGTTTGAAAATGGCTGTCGTGGAGATGATCCGCCACAACATGGTGGATGTCATCGTTTCCACCGGCGCGAATATCGTCGATCAGGATTTTTTTGAGGCGCTGGGTTTCAGGCACTATCTCGGCAGCCCGGACGCGGATGATCAACAGTTGCGCAAGCTGGGCATCGACCGTATTTACGATACTTACATAGATGAAGACGAGCTAAAAATTTGCGATGATAGGATTCGCCAAATCGCAGAGGAATTGCCGCCGCGCCCCTATTCCTCGCGGGAATTTATCGCCGAAATGGGCAAATACCTGGTGGAAAGCGATCTCGGTGAAGATTCGATTGTGCGAAGCGCGCGCGAGCAGGGCGTGCCGATTTTCGTGCCGGCGTTTTCCGATTGCAGCGCCGGTTTTGGGCTGGCGGCGCACCAGGCCGCGCATCCCGAGTCACACGTTTCCATCGATGCCGTCAAGGATTTTCGCGAGCTGACGGACATTAAAATCGCGGCCGGCGCGACCGGCGTTTTGATGCTGGCCGGCGGCGTTCCCAAAAATTTTGCGCAGGATATCGTCGTTTGCGCCGAAGTGCTCGGTCGCGATGTGGCAATGCACAAATACGCCGTGCAGCTAACCGTCGCCGACGAACGCGACGGCGCGCTCTCCGGCTCGACCCTCAAGGAAGCTTGCTCCTGGGGCAAGGTTGACACGACTTATGAACAAATGGTTTTTAGCGAATTGACCCTTTCTTTTCCGCTGCTGGCCAGTTATGGGTATCACCAAAAAAACTGGCGGCAACGACAGCCGCGTAACTGGAGCGCGCTGTTTGAAGCCCGGCAAACGGAAATGGCGAAAATTTAACAGCCGCTTTCGTCGTCCGCTCTCCCTGGAACTGGGAAAAAACGAGAGGCGCAAAAAGCCTCCCCAGTTATCTGCCATCAGCTTCTTCACTGTCGAAACCCATCTGAAAATTCAGTACCGGACACTTTTTAATCGAGGGCTGTATTGCATGAATTTGAAGCAGCACTTCCCTTAACATCGTGTTGCAATCCCGACGCGACGCTCCTGGATGAAACAAGTATCGACAAAAATCAACCATCCTCGTTACAAAGCGGATTGTTTACCCCGATTTTCGGGGCGTTGTAACGTCATTTTCCCCTAAAGCTCCGCTTTTGACCACCTTTCTCAAAAGCGTCCGGTACTGAATCTGAAAAATATCGTTTTTAAGAAAAGACGGATCCAATAAAAATCATCTCGCCAACAGCGCCTGCCAGCGGTTCAAAAGACCGGCATATTGTTTTCGGTATTGGACAAACACCTCGCGCTGTCCCTGGGTGGGCGCGGCATCCGCGCTTTGAACCGCGCTAACCAATTTCGTCAACACGCCCGCCACCGAAGACAGGCTGGGACGACCTTTTGTCGCCAGCGTTTCCAGCGAGTCCGTGAGCGCACCGGCTTGTTTTTCCTTCCGCCGTGCTTTTAGAACCGGGTCGATGGCGTGAAAAGTTTTGACCACATCCGCCAGCGTGGTTGCGACTTCGCGCGCCAGCGCCAACTGTTTTTTGAGCGCCTCATCCGAGACCTGCACGCGCGGATCCATTTTTACGATGAGCGGTTGACTCAATTCCTTGCCGTCAACGCTCAATGTGACGGTATATTTTCCCGGCAACGCCAACGGCCCTTGCGGTCCGACCAGGGTTCCGTCATTCCACACCGCGGCAATTTTGTAATTGTAAGCCAGCGCCGCCGGTCGCGGGTAACGCAAATCCCAGATGAATCGGTGCGTTCCCGCATCGGCGGAAAGCTGCTTGTCTTTTTTAATCCAGCCGGATTGAAAATATTGGTTGGCAGTAAGTGCTTCCGGGGGATCGTCACTTGAAAATTTGCGCACGATGTCTCCGGCGGCATCCCGCACGGTCAGGGTAACCGGGCCGGCAGCATTCTCTTTCAGCCAGTAATCAATGACCGCGCCGGCCGGCGGATTCTGACCCAGCGGCGTGCTGGGCGGCGGGGGCGTATCGTGATTTTCATTGCTGCGCAACCGCCATGCCGCTGCCGGCGGAAACAGGTGAGCCGAACTCGCGCCGAGGTCTTCGGGCATGGCCCGCAATGGCGCGAGGTTGTCCAGCGCCCAGATGCCCCGCCCCTGGGTTCCCGCCAGCAAATCGCCGTGATGAACCAGCAAGTCGCGCACCGAGGCGGTGGGAAAGTTGAATGCCAGCGACTGCCAGTGTGCGCCATCATCCAGCGAGACAAAGACGCTGCGATTCGTGGATGCGTAGAGCAAGCCGGCCCGCTTTGGATCGGCGCGCACGGCAAAAACGAATTGATCCGCCGGCAGTCCGGTAATGATGGTTTGCCAGGTTTCTCCGTCGTCGTCTGTTTTGAGAATTAGTGGCGCATAATAACCGGTGCGGTGGGCGTCCACCGCGGCATAAGCGGTGTGTACGGAAAATGACGATGGGGAAATCGTATTGATTCGCCCCCAGTGCGGCACGGATGGCGGGGTGACATTTTGCCAGGTTTTGCCGCCGTCGCGGGTCAGGTGGATCAGGCCGTCGTCCGTGCCCGCCCAAATCACATCTTCCGCCAGCGGAGAGGGCGCGATGCTGTAAATGACCCCGTAGCCGCAATCGCGCGCTTCTTCAATATTTGGATCGTCACAATTTTTTGCGCCGGGCTTTTTGGCGCTCAAATCCGGGCTGATGATTTCCCACTGATCGCCGTCATCGAGGGAACGAAACAGCACCTGCGCGCCAAAGTAAAGCGCCTGTTTCCCCACCGGTGAAAATGCCAGCGGAGAAATCCAGGTATAGCGATAACGCACGGTATTCAGTTTGGCGCCATAGCTGGACACCGGCCAAGGCGAAACGTTGGCAACCTGCCGGGTTACCTGGTTAGCACGGGAGACATAGCCGCCCAAACCGCTGCCCAAAACGATGTCGGGATTCCCCGGTTTGGGGACCTGGTAATCACGCTCATCGCCGCCTACCGGGTGCCAATCACGCTCTTCGATGACCCCGTAAGGGCCGCGACTGAGAATCTGCACCGTGCCGTTGTCCTGCTGACCGCTGTATATTTTGTAGGGAAATTGATCATCCGCCGCCAGATGATAGAACTGCCCGGTGGGCTGATTGTACCAGCTTGACCAGGTTTTGCCGCCGTCAACCGTTACCACGGTTCCCTGGTCTGCGGCGGTAATCATGTGATCCGGATGCAGCGGGTTAATCCACAGGAAATGGTAGTCATCCCCGCC
>CAYVDX010000116.1:0-8990 GCA_964450485.1 uncultured Calditrichaceae bacterium | reverse complement strand
TTGTTGATCATTCTTTTGAAATATCATGTATATCCTGTTGATCCTGTCGAAATCCGTTGAAATTTAACATTGTCAAGTTATAAAAAATAGTGCATTAGGGTTTCTTGTTGCAGTCGGATTTACCCGTGAGGAGTTTACGGACATTTGAGAGTAATTCATCGTCATCAATGGGTTTATCCAAACAAAAAACGCATTTTTGTTTTTCAAGTTTTCTTTTCAATTCCCGGCTGCCGTGGTTGGTGATTACAATCGTGGGCAGGGGAATCCCTAATTTCCGAATGGTTGTTATTAATTCCAGCCCGCCTAAGTGCGGCATGCGAATATCGGTGATGAGCAGATCGAGCTGAATTTTTTGTTTTTGATAATTCAGTATGGTTTCGAGGGCTTTTTGCCCGTCATCTATCAATGTAACTTTGTAATTTGCTGCTTCTAAAATAAAATCGATCGTCGCTAAAAAATTTTTTTCGTCATCTACGACTAATATATGTTTTTTAGTCATTGTAAAACATCCTGTCAAAAAAGGCCGGTATTTCGTTGTGGATTATTGAATGACGAACATCTCTTCTGTATAATATTCCTTTTCGTTATCACGCCATGATATAAATGCACGCCAGAATCCTTTTTCCAAATCAGCAACGTTCAAAACTTGTTTTCCGTCCTGATCAATGTTCAATGGAATCGCGCGATCTTGTTTCGCGTCGGAAGGGCGAAAAAGCGTGATCGTCCCGTTGGTTGAAGCGGAGCGCGCCTGGGATGGCAACTGTATTATCACGCTTTTTTGAGAGGGCTGGTGTTGCCACTTTACCCCTTCAAGCAGATCGCCGGTGCGCTTAACCCGGTCAATTTGTTGCTGAAAATGTATGCTGTTTTCATAATAATTCTCAGTAACCAGGTTTTCAGGAATGGTTCGTGAATACAGTAATGAACCGACCAAAAAGCCCACAAACACCAATAGCGTGAGGGTGATGCCGATCGGCCAGTATAAATCTTTGTTGATCATAAAATTTTCCTTTACGGCGACGGTGCAAAGAACGCCGTTTCTATTGTGTCTAATACCTTGCCATTTGCAAGGACTTCAATCTCGATCATGGTTTTTTGGGAAGTTATTTTATCCCGGGGAATGCGAACAAAAAACGCTGTTTCCGCCAACCCGTCTTGTGGAATCTGTAATTCCTGCCCGCCGACGATAAAGATGGCGCCGTCAACATTTTTAAGACGCAATGTGATTACTTCATTTTTCCAGGTTTTATTTGCGACCTTAATATTATATAAATTCTGTATCTCCCCCTGCGTCGTTTCCTGAAAGAGCGTGCCGGGCGTGCGCAAAATACTTGCTTCAACCGGAACACGGTACGTCAGCAAATACGTCACGACCGAAAGCAATATGACTAAAATAACCGAATAGCCGATGATGCGCGGCGTTAATTTCAGCTTTTGTCCTTCGAGAATGCCGTTATATGAAGAATAGCGGATCAGGCCGCGGGGACGCTTCACTTTGTCCATGACGGTATCGCAGGCGTCAATGCAGGCCGTGCAGTTGACGCATTCCAACTGGGTTCCGTTGCGAATATCAATGCCGGTCGGGCAAACCTGAACGCACAATTTGCAATCCACGCAGTCGCCCAATTGCGCTTCCGGCTGGCTGCGTCGTTTTTTTCCGCGCGGTTCTCCACGTTCAAAGTCATAAGATACGACGATGGAGTTTTGATCAAGCAACACGCCTTGCAAACGCCCGTATGGGCAGACCATCACGCAGGCTTGTTCGCGAAACCAGGTGAATACCCAGAAGAAAACAGTGCTGAAGGCGATCATGGCTGTCAAGCCGCCGACATGTTGGCTGGGCGGGTCGGTAATGATTTTATAAAGTTCGTCAACGCCAATGATGTAGGCCAGGAATGTGTTGCCGATGAGAAAAGCGATCGCATAAAAAATACTCAACTTCAGCCCTTTTTTGCGGATTTTTTCCCAATTCCAGGGTTGTGCGTTCAAAGCGCGTTGTTTGTTGGCGTCGCCTTCGATGAGATATTCAATTTTGCGAAAAACCATTTCCATAAAAATGGTTTGGGGACAAGCCCATCCGCAAAAAAGGCGTCCGAAAACAACCGTAAACAAAATGACAAAGACAAAAAATGTCAAAAAGGCCAACGCAAACAGGTGAAAATCCTGGGGCCAGAATTTAATGCCGAATACGATAAATTTTCGTTCCAGAATGTTAAATAGCAGCAGAGGCTGCCCATTTATTTTGATAAAGGGTGCGCCAAATAAAAATGCCAGCAAAAACCAACTGACAATCGTTCTGGCCCGGTAAAATTTGCCCGATGGTTTTTTGGGATAAATCCAGATTCGTTTTCCTTCCTCATCAACCGTGGCAATGTGATCACGATAGGTTTCCTTGTCTTTCGCTAATTGCGCGGATGGGGGTGGGTTTCCGTTTAGTTTTGTTTTGACTTCTTTATTCACTTCCATTTTCATGTTCCGTTTTCGTTTTTACACATTCATTTGCGATGCGCCAGCCATTTTGCAAGCATTGGCGCATCGCTTTTTTACACTTAAGAAACCACGCGGGTATTAGTCTGCCGGTGTATATTTTTCTCCTTCGGGCGCTTTTCCATTTGGTGGATTTGTGCCCTGTAGTGATAGAACATAACTGGCGACTTGTTTAATCTGTTCCGGGTTTAGAACAGCCTTCCAGGAGATCATCCCTTTTGCCGGAACGCCCACGGTAATCGTATGCACGACATTTGTCATGCCGCCGCCGTGAATCCAGTATTCATCCGTCAAATTGGGGCCGACGCTACCTTCTCCCTTGCTGCCGTGACAGGGAAAACAGTGTTGATGAAAAAGCGCATCGCCTTTTCCCAGGTTGTCGGCATCTGTGTAAGCCGTCAATGGTTGAGTCGCGGCTGTTTGTTGATCACCGGTAACAGTTTCTGTTTTTGCATATTTTTGACTTGCGGCTTTCATCTCTGCCTGATATTCGGCGACTTGCAGGTTGCCGATGTCAAACACGTGATAATACAGCAGGTACAAAACAGCAAAAATAATCGATAGATTAAACATCCAGACCCACCAGGGCGGCAAGTCGTTATCCAGTTCCTGAATCCCGTCATAATCGTGATCCAGAAGCTCGTCTTTGATTTTCTTTTTAGCCATCGGACAAGTCTCCATTGTTTGTCAATTCATTGTCTTCTAAAGGGATATTTGCCATCCGGTTTACTTCTTTTTTATCCAACCGGACAACCCAAATCGTGACCACGGCAAAGATGCTCAAAAAGATTGTCAAACCAATCATCGGCCAGATTTCAATACCGGAAATACTTTGTAAAATTGCTTTATACATGTTTACCTCGATTGTTTTTACAACACAGAACAGTCGTTATTGATGATCCGAGCGTGCCGTTCGATCCATTTTAATATCCGTGCCCAGCCGCTGCAAATAAGCAATCAGCGCAACAATTTCTTTGTTTTCATCGACTTGAATGCCGGATGCGCCAAGCCCCTCCTTGATTTGCCTGGCCTGGGTTTGATAATCTTTAACGGCAACCTGGTCATATCCGTCAGGATAGGGAACGCCCAGCGTTTGCATGGCGGCAATTTTTTTCGGCGTGACAGTCAAGTCAACATCTTGATTAAACAGCCAGGGATAGCGCGGCATGATGGACCCCGGCGACATGGAGCGCGGGTCGTTCATGTGATTGTAATGCCAGGCGTCCGGATATTTTTTGCCGACACGCTGTAAATCCGGTCCAAGCCGTTTGGAGCCCCACAGAAATGGATGATCATACACAAATTCTCCGGGCTTGGAAAACTCACCGTAGCGCTCGGTCTCACTGCGGAACGGGCGTATTTGCTGCGAATGGCAGGTGTTGCAGCCTTCGCGAACATAAATGTCGCGACCCTCCAGTTCCAGCGGCGTATAGGGTTTTACACTGGATATCGTCGGCACATTTGATTGCACCAGAAAGGTCGGGACAAATTCGATGACGCCGCCAATTGCCACGGCGATGAACGCCAACACTGAAAACTGTACCGGGCGGCTTTCAAGCCAGCGGTGCCCATAAACGTTTTTGGCGGTATCCTCGGAGACGAGATCCAACGCAGGTGCTTGCGCGGGTTCTTCCGCAACTAATTTCCCGCTTTTCACGGTTTTGATGACATTAAAAACGCCTACAAGCGCGCCGGTGAAATAAAGCACCCCGCCAAACGCCCGAAGCATATACATTGGGATAATTTGCAAAACGGTTTCCAGAAAAATCGGGTATTGCAGGTAACCGTCGGCGTTAAACTGTTTCCACATTAATCCCTGGGTAATGCCGGCCCAATACATTGGAATGGCGTAAAAAATGATGCCCAGCGTGCCGATCCAAAAGTGGAAGTTCGCCAATTTCACCGAGTACAGTTTTGTGTTAAAAATGCGGGGGATCAACCAGTAAACCACGCCAAAAGTCAAAAAGCCGTTCCATCCCAATGCGCCGATGTGCACGTGGGCGATGGTCCAGTCTGTAAAGTGCGAAAGCGCATTCACGCTTTTGATCGAAAGCATCGGCCCTTCAAAAGTGGCCATGCCGTAGGCGGTAACGGCAACCACCATGAATTTGAGAATGGGGTCTTGCCGCACGCGATCCCACGCGCCGCGTAAAGTTAATAAACCGTTCAACATGCCGCCCCATGATGGCGCAATGAGCATCAACGAAAAAACCATGCCCAGCGATTGCGCCCAATCCGGCAATGCGTTGTAGAGCAAGTGGTGGGGTCCCGCCCAAATGTAGATAAAAATCAGCGCCCAAAAGTGAATGATCGAGAGGCGATATGAAAATACCGGGCGATTGGCGGCTTTGGGCAAAAAGTAGTACATCAGCCCCAGGTATGGCGTTGTCAGAAAGAACGCCACCGCGTTATGCCCGTACCACCACTGCACCAGGGCGTCCTGAACCCCGGCATAAAGCGAATAGCTCTTGAATAATGTTACCGGCAATTCAAACGAGTTGACCACATGCAGCATTGCAACCGTAAAAAAGGTCGCGATGTAAAACCAGATTGCCACATACATGTGCCGTTCCCGGCGTTTAATAAGCGTTCCCATCATATTAATGCCGAAGATGATCCAGATAACGGCGATTAAAATGTCAATCGGCCATTCTAACTCGGCATATTCCTTGGCGCTGCTCATGCCCATCGGCAGGGTGATTGCTGCCAGCACAATAATGGTTTGCCAGCCCCAAAAGTGAATTTTGCTCAACAAATCGCTAAACATTCGCGCCTTGCAAAGCCGTTGCAGGGAATAATAAACGCCCATAAAAATGCCGTTTCCGACAAATGCAAAAATGGCGGCGTTGGTGTGCAGCGGGCGAATCCTGCCAAAGGTTGTGTACTGAAGCCCCAGGTTTACGGCCGGCTCAAAAATTTCAAATGCAGCGATCAAGCCGACCAGCATTCCCACAATTCCCCAGAGCAAGGTCGCGTAAGCAAAGTTACGCACGATCCTGTTGTCGTAGCTAAACGTTTCTACGGCCATCCAAAGGTCCTCCGTTTTTTTGATTAGAAGTATTATTTAAAGGGGTCGTTGACGTATGATTGTTTTCATCCTTTTCTTCAGGATTTGTCGTCTCATCCAGCAATATTCGCATGGAAGGCGTATATTTATCATCGAATTGCCCGCTTTTGACCGCCCAGAAAAAAGCGCCCAAAAATCCGCCGGCAAAAACGATGCTGAGAACGATTAATAAAAACATGACACTCATAATAATTCCATTCTTTTCAAATACTTAGCCAACTGTTTGAACTGCATCCGAAAGTGGATTGATGGTTTCGCGACTTGTCGCGGAGGTATTTGTATTTTCCGGGGGGACCGCTACGCCCGGAGATTGTTCGCTACCTGTTTTTGGTTTAGCCTGAGAAGCAGCTCGATTGCCAAATCCGTAGAATTTTGCTAAAATATTTGTGAGAATTGTTGAAAAAGCGATCACGGAAATGGAACTAATCGGCATCAGCACGGCGCAAATCAGCGGCGAAAGCGTGCCGGTCACTGCAAAGCTCAGTCCGATAATATTGTAAAGCAGCGAAAACACCAGGTTCGCGTAAATGATTCGCATTCCCACCCTGGAGAATTTTAGAAATTGATCCAAATGCGCGAATTGTCGCGCCTGTAAAATGCCGTCACAAGCAGGGGAGAAGCTGTTTAAATCCTCGGTGATGGCAATGCCGACATCGCTTTTTTTTAATGCGCCGGCGTCGTTTAGCCCGTCGCCGATCATCAAAACGATCTCATTTTGCGCTTGCAACTGTTTTACATAATCGAGCTTTTGCTGCGGCGATTGCTCAAATCGCAAATCGGTTTCCTGCCCTAAAAGTTGTTCCAAATTTGATTTTTCCCGGTCATTGTCGCCGGAAATGAGCGAGAGACGAAACCGGTTTTTTAATTTGTCGATCAAATCCGCGAAACCATCCCGGTAAACATTGGCAATGCTGAAATATCCTTCTGTTTTTCCGTCAATTTCCACAAATACGGTCGAGTGATCATCATAAGGCAGCGCCGTCGATGTACCGACAAACGCGGCGGAACCCAACTTGAGTCTGTGCCCGTCCACCTCCGCCGAAATGCCGCTGCCGGGCGTTTCCCGGAAACCGGAAACCGGGGCGTTTGCATCGCCTTTTAGCGAATTGAAAATTGTCAAGCTGAGTGGATGCGTGGTTTGGCGAACCAGCGATTTAATCCGGGTCAACTGTTTCGCGCTCGGTTGCGGATGACCGTTCAGCGAAACAAACGCCGCTTTGGCGTGTCGCGCGTGAGTGACGGTTCCGGTTTTATCAAAGACAATTGCGGTGATTTTTGCCAGTTTTTCAAGAACGCCGGTATTTTTCAAATAAAATTGACGCCGGCCGAAAATGCGCTGCACATTTCCCAGGGTAAACGGGGTGGAAAGCGCCAGCGCGCAGGGGCAGGCGATGATCAAAACAGCCGTAAAGGCATTTAATGCCAGCGAGAAGTTATCGGGCAGCCAATAAATTGCAGCCAAAAAAGCAACGCTTAAAATTGCCAGCGTAAAATGTTTGCTGACAACATTGGCAAACGAGGTCATCCTTTCCGTTGAAGGGGTATCGAATGTGTCATTGTTCCATAGCTGCGTTAAATAACTTTGGGAGACATCTTTCACCACTTCCAGTTCAATGGCGCTGCCGATTTGCCGCCCGCCCGCGTAAATCAGGTCGCCGGAATTTTTGCAAACAGGATCCGCCTCGCCGGTGACAAAGCTGTAATCCACCTGCCCCGCGCCGTTGATGAGCACCGCATCCGCGGGAATAAGCTCGTGATGGCGCACCAAAATGCGGTCGCCGACTTTCAACTTCGCCAGGGGAACGGTGGTATCGCCTCGCGCGCTCCGGCGGGTGAGGGAAATCGGAAAAAAGGACTTATAATCCCGTTCAAAGGAAAGATTGTCGTAGGTTTTTTGCTGGAACAGCTTCCCCAAAAGCAGGAAAAAAACCAGCCCGGAAAAGGTGTCCATGTATCCGCTGCCATATCCCATGAAAATATCATACAAACTGCGCGTGAACATGGTTAGAATGCCCAGCGACAGCGGCGCGTCGATGTTTACCGACTGACGCCGCAAGCCTTTCCAGGCGGATACCAGATAATCCCTTGCGCTGTAAAGCAGCACCGGTAACGCTAAAAGGATATTCAAAACACCGAAAAATTGCCTGAATTCGGGACTGAGCGCGTTGCCGATATCCAAATATTCCGGAAAACTGAGCAGCATGATGTTGCCAAAGCAAAACCCGGCCACGCCAATTTGAGTGTAAAGTTTGCGGTTCGAGTGTTGATCCGCCGGTGATTGACCGCTATCCAGTGAAATCGCCGGTTCGTATCCAATCGAAGCTAACAATTCGACAACTTTTCGCAAGTTTAGCCCGGGATGTTGGTATGTTATCGAGACTTCCTTGCGCAAAAAGTTTACGTTTGAATCGAGAATGGCGTTGTTCAGTTTGAAAAGATTTTCCAGCAGCCACAAACAGGAGCTGCAATGAATGGATGGAATGTAAAAGGTGACTTTGGCGATTTTATCGTCTTTGAAATCCAAAAGCTGCTGTTGAATCCGCGCGTCATCTAAATATGCAAAACGTTCCGGCAGTTCCACGGGTTTTGGGGTAACGCCGGGATTATTGTTGAAATTGTAGTATTGGCACATGTCATTTTCATGCAAAATCTCGTAAACCATTTTGCATCCCTGGCAGCAAAACGCTTTCTGATCGTGAGCGACCGGGGTTGTCTCGCAGGGCAAGCCGCAGTGATAGCATGTCGGCGTGGTTTGGTGAATATGTTCCTTTTTTAGACGTTTCGGCATATCGATTTCAGGTTTAATGAACGTGATCAACAGTTGTATTTGTTTGTGCGGCTGCGTGATTGCCCGCGAAATTAAGAATACCTTTGTAGGTTGTAATGATGCCAAAAAGAATGACCAGCACCGTGGCAAATTTAAAAATTTTTCCGCGAAAATTCGCGGAAATGGCATTTGCGCTGAAGCCGACGGCAAATAACGCCGGAAATGTCCCCAATCCGAAAAAAAGCATGGTGAGCATTCCGCCAACCACGCTGCCGGTGGAAGCGGCTTTTGCGGCGGCCGCGTAAACCAGGCCGCAGGGAAGAAAGCCCATTGCCAGGCCAAGCCCTAAAATATTGCGTTTGTGAACCCGGCTGAAAAGCCCGCCGACCATTTTTTTGAAGTAGCGATAACCGGGCAAATTGCTTGTCCAGGCTGCGGGAATCCAGCCGCCCATGTCCAGCGCGATCAAAATCATAAACAGACCGGCAACGGCTTGCAGCATCCCCTGGTAATGGCGCATCCCGGCGATCAGGTGTAATGTTTCCCCGACCAGGCCAAACAGCGCGCCTAAAAAAATGTAGGTCGCGATTCGCCCGGAATTGTAAAACAAATGCGGGCTGATTTTTTTTAAAAAGCGATCCCGATTGCCGTTTTCAGCAGCATTGATCT
>CAYVDX010000115.1:2672-8990 GCA_964450485.1 uncultured Calditrichaceae bacterium | reverse complement strand
AAAAGCGGAGCTTTAGGGGAAAATAACGTTACAAAGCGGGAGCTTTGTAACGAGATCTGAGATACAAAACGTGTTGATAAAATGACATTATTCAGAAAAATGCAAAAGGAGCGTAAATAATGGCAGAAGCATTGGGAATGATTGAAACACGCAGCTTTGCGGCGGTTGTCGAAGCGGCGGATGCGATGGTTAAAGCGGCAAAAGTGGAATTGGTCAGTTACGAAAAAACCGGCGGCGGATATATCACCGCCGTTATTCGCGGAGACGTTGCCGCGGTGCGCGCAGCCTGCGAAGCCGGGCAAAACGCCGCCACCCGTGTCGGCGAAGTGGTTTCGGTGCACATCATCGCGCGTCCGCATGTGAATGTCGATCAGGTGATGCCGTTGGGCCGGCAACCCGCGGGAAAAACCGGCGGAAGAAAAAAATAAAGCGAGGAAACCATGGTTTTAGCAAAAGTGATCGGCACGGTGGTCGCGACGCGCAAGGAAGCAAGCATGGACGGATTCAAATTTATGATGCTCCGCCCGGTGGATTTGGATGGCAAGGAAGGGAGCGGATTCGTGGTCGCCGCCGACGCGGTGGGATGCGGCGTCGGTGAAATGGTGCTCTATGCCAGCGGTAGTTCGGCCCGCCAAACCGAAATGACCGACAAGCGCCCCTGCGACGCGGTCGTCATGGCAATAGTGGACAATTGGGAAGTCGGCGGTCAGATTAAGTATAAAAAGGGGCGGGATGATTGATCGTGAGGCGTGATACGTGATAACGTGACCGTTATATGCGTACGTAATGCGTAGGCGAACTAATATGTTCGCCCAAATATATCAAATAACCGCCCTAAATATATCAATCGCATATTCGCCAAAAAATGGTCAAAAATCATGAACAAATTAAGCGACGAACAAATTCAATTGATCGCGCGGCGCGTTGCCGAAAACCTGGGCGTTTCTTTCAATAACGCGCCAAAAAGCGAGACTGCGATCCGGCAAACCGGCGGCGTCATCGCCGGCGAGGGCATTTTTGCAACGGTGGATGAAGCAGTGCGGGCGGCGGAAAACGGTTTCCAACAGTTTTCAAAAATGAAATTGAAAACACGCGAAAAAATCATTGCCGCCATTCGCCGCGACATGCTGGAAAATGCAGAACTGCTGGCAAAGATGGCGCGGGAAGAAACCGGGCTGGGCCGTGTTGAAAGCAAAATCGTCAAAAATCGCCTGGTGACGGAAAAAACGCCCGGCACGGAAGATTTGCAGTCGCAGGCCTGGAGCGGCGATCACGGGTTGACCATTGTGGAACGCGCGCCTTACGGCGTGATTGCGGCGATTACGCCCACCACGAACCCCACTTCGACGATCATTTGCAACACCATCGGCATGGTCGCCGCCGGTAATTCCGTGGTGTTCAACGTGCATCCCAACGCTGCGAAAGTTTCCTGTCTGAATATCCAATTGATCAATAAAGCCATCGTGAAAGCCGGCGGACCGCCAAATTTGGTGACAGGCGTTGCCAAACCCACCATCGAAACCGCCCAGGCGTTGATGACCCACAAAGGCGTGCGCCTGCTGGTCGTCACGGGCGGGCCGGGCGTGGTCAAGGCGGCGATGAGCAGCGGAAAACGCGCCATTTGCGCCGGCCCCGGCAACCCGCCGGTGGTCGTCGATGAAACCGCGGATATTCAAAAAGCCGGGCGGGACATCGTGTTCGGCGCATCGCTGGATAACAACATCATCTGCGTGGATGAAAAAGAGGTGTTCGTGGTCGATTCCGTCGCCGACGAACTGCTGCGCGCCATGCAGGTGAACAAGGCGTTTTTGCTGAACGCGGCACAGCTTCGGCAGATCGAAAATGTGATATTCAGCGAAACCCGCGGCCCGCGAAAGCCCGGGGTGATCAACAAAAAATTTATCGGCAAAAACGCCAGCGTCATCCTCGCCGAAGCCGGGATTCAGGTGGATGACAGCGTGCCGCTGGTGATCGCGGAAGTGGACGTCGATCATCCGCTGGTGTGGACGGAGCAAATGCTGCCGGTGCTGCCGGTAGCCCGCGTTCGCAGCGCGGAAGAAGGGATCGATTTGGCCGTAAAAGCAGAACATGGTTTTCGCCACACCGCCAGCATGTTTTCCAAAAACATCGAGCGGTTGAGCAAAATGGCCCGCGCCATGAATTGCAGTATTTTTGTCAAAAACGGTGCGAATGCCTCGGGATTGGGCTACGGCGGAGAGGGATTTTGCTCGTTTTCCATCGCCAGCCCCACCGGCGAAGGCCTCACCGCGCCGCACAGCTTTACCCGCGAACGTCGCTGCACGTTAGTGGATTATTTCAGGATTGTGTGAAATTAAAAGATGATTGATGAACGTGATCATGTTACCAGATCACAATCCGATTTCTTCAAGCCCGCGCTGCCAGGGCAGGCAGGCAGCTTTCCCGATGATTTTAGGTGTGCGGTCGAGCGAAAGGCAAAACGCTTCGCTGTCGGGAATATCTTTTGTTAGAGACAGCAAGCCGCGCACATCATC
Organism: uncultured Calditrichaceae bacterium; assembly: GCA_964450485.1. GTDB lineage: Bacteria > Calditrichota > Calditrichia > RBG-13-44-9 > J075 > JACKAQ01. Next base: position 6,477 of record CAYVDX010000115.1, on the reverse strand, counting down.
CTCGCTGACACGTTCCGCGGACTTGATTTCCACCAGGGCGCGTTTTAACCCCGGTCGTTCGATGATCAGATCGATTTCCACACCGTTTTTTGTGCGAAGATAAGAAAGGCGGTAATCTTTTTTTGCATAAGATTGGCGACGGTTAATTTCATTGATGAGGAAGTGTTCAAAAGCAAGTCCGTAGGCATACGTTTGCGGTTTCAATGGCAGCGTCAGCGTATTTTCCAACGCGCGTTGAACACCGGTATCAAAAAAATAAAATTTGGGATTACCACTCTGACGCTTGCGAATCGATTCGTGGAACGGCGCCAGCAAAAAACCGATCAGGGTATCCTCGAGAATTTGAAAATAGGTTTGAACGGTGGGTGTGCTGGCGCCGACGTCGCGGGCGATTTTTGAAAAATTTATAATCCGTCCGCTCATTTGCGCGGCAACGATTAAAAAGCGGCGAAACGGTTCCAGCTTGCGCACAATCTGCTCCTGCATGATTTCCTCCCGTAAATACGTGTGCGCGTAAGCCCTCAAAAAAGCGCGCCGGTCGTCATCGTCATCAAAAGCGAAAATTCGAGGTAATGTTCCCCAGGTCAAGGCTGCCTGTAGGGAGAACCGATCGCCGATTTCCAGGCGGGTTAATGGGAACAGATTGTTTACAAAAGCGCGCCCGGCTAACAAATTGCTCCCGCCGTATTTCAGTTTGCGGGCGCTGGAACCGGAAAGTACAAATTTGAAGCGGGAAGAATCAATCCCTTGATGCACAATGTCGAGCAATTTGGGAATTTTTTGGATTTCATCGATGATGACCCAGTCAATTTTTTCCGGTAACGCCGCTAAACGTTCGGACAGCGTTTGCGGACGCAGGCTGTAGGTTTCGTTTTCCTCCGGATCGAGCAGGTCGATGTAAAGCGATGTCGAGGAGTCAAAATGGTGTTTCAATAAATGTGTTTTTCCGACGCCCCGCGCGCCGAAGAGAAAGAAACTGTTGTTTGGAGAAAGCTGTATTAATCTGTTAAACATATTTTAAATTTGTCTGCCATATTTAAAGTTAGATTTACGATAAATATATACTTCTTACGCCGGCAATACAAAGAAAAATTTGCCTGATAAGCATTTTTTATCGACGAGTTGAACGACGTTGCGGCAGAGAAACATTAAATGCCGGTGGATATTCTACAGAAAGACATTGGGGTTTATTGATGAAAAGACAAGCGATTTTTCCTTTTACCGCCATCGTGGGACAGGATGAAATGAAACGGGCGCTGCTGCTAAATGCCGTGGATCGCGGCATCGGCGGCGTGTTGATCATGGGACATCGCGGCACGGCCAAAAGCACGGCGGTGCGCAGTTTGGCGGCGCTTCTCCCGCCAATGGCGCAACAGCCGCTGATCGCGGAAGTGGCGTTGCAAGGCGAGAAGAGCGAAATCCCGCTTTATCCGGCAGCGAAAAACGGCGGCAATGCGCCTCTATCCGTTCCGATCGTGGACTTGCCGTTGAGCGCCACTGAAGATCGCGTGGTGGGAACATTGGACATCGAGGTTGCCCTGTCGCGGGGGAAAAAAGCCTTTGAGCCGGGGCTGCTGGCCCGCGCGCACGGCGGATTTTTATACATCGATGAAGTCAATTTGCTGGAAGATCACCTCGTTGATTTGCTGTTGGATGTGGCCGCGAGCAGCATAAACGTGGTGGAGCGGGAAGGCTTGAGCGTGCGGCATCCGGCGCGGTTTGTGCTGGTCGGTTCCGGAAACCCGGAAGAAGGCGATTTGCGTCCGCAACTATTGGATCGCTTCGGGCTTTACACGCAAATCGTCACGATTGTCGATGTCAAACAGCGCATGGAAGTGGTCCGGCGCAGCGAAGCATTCCGGGAGCGTCCCGGCGAATTTCTGCGGGAATGGCAGCCGAGACAAGCTGCCTTGCGCGAAAAAATCACCCGGGCGCGGGAAATCTTGCCGTCGGTTGAGGTCCCGGATTCCCTGTTGCGGCGCGCCGTGAAATTATGCGTGAAACTGCGCATCGATGGGCATCGCGGCGAAATTACCCTGACGCGGGCGGCGCGAAGCCACGCGGCGCTGGAGGGACGGAAAAAGGCGGATAGCTCGGATTTCCGGCGGGTCGCGGAAATTTCCCTGCGCCATCGCCTGCGCCGCGATCCCCTCGAAGATATCGATTCAGGCGAAAAAATCCGCGACGCCATGCTGGGTCTGTTTGTGGGATGATTGGGTGATTTATCAAAAATGAAAGATAGAATGCACCGTGAAGTGTGAGACAAAAAAATCGCGCTTCACGAATTAGGTTCCACGCCCGGCGCTCCCGGCTGGCTTCCCGATTTTTTTATCTTTTTTTGTAAAAAACAAAGCGCCCCGGTATTATCGGGACGCTTCGCCTATGAGGAGGAATGACCAATCAATCAACAGGCCATTTCAGGGGTAGCTTAATAATTTTTGTTTCCGGGCATTGCCCGACAAGTTGACAGTCTATTTTTTTCAGACTAAATTGATCGCTCAAAAACAGTTTGCATCGGGAAAGCGGAAACCGCCGTAATACGCATTACAAAGGGTAAAATCATCGCACGGAGAGAAATAAATCGAGCGGTAAAACCGGCAACGGCCGGAGAATTTTCCGCGATCGCCATTGGCCCGCTCCGGGTGTGGCCACCGGTGGTGCTGGCGCCGATGGCCGGCGTTACCAACGCGCCGTTTCGCGCGCTTTGCCGCGAATTTGGCGCGGGATTGTATGTCAGCGAGATGGTCACGTCGCGCTTTTTGGCAACCAAAGAACGCTTCGCGCTGAAGCAGGCGACTTTTGCACCGGATGAAAAGCCCCGCAGCATTCAGCTTTACGGCACTGATCCGCATTTTACCGGCGAAGCGGTCGCCTGGCTGGTCGGCGAAAATCGCGTGGATCACATCGATTTGAATTTTGGCTGCCCGGTGCGCAAAGTGACCCGCAAAGGGGGCGGCGCAGCCATTCCGCTAAAGCCAAATTTGCTGCGCAACATCATTCGGGCGGCCGTCAAAAACGCCGCCGGCGTGCCGGTGACGATCAAATTTCGCATCGGCATCGATGATGCGCATCAAACGCACCTGGTTTCCGGGAAAATTGCCGAGGACGAGGGTTGCGCGGCCGTGGCGCTTCATGCCCGCACCGCGGCGCAGCTTTATTCCGGCGAAGCGCGCTGGGAAGCCATTGCCGAATTGAAATCCGCGGTAAACACAATTCCGGTGTTGGGAAACGGCGACATTTGGGAAGCGCATGACGCCCTGCGCATGATGCGTCAAACCGGCTGCGACGGCGTGGTGGTCGGTCGCGGCTGCCTGGGGCGTCCCTGGCTTTTTCGCGATTTAGCGGATGTGTTTGACGGCCGCGAACCGCAAACCCCGCCCCGGCTGCGCGAAGTCGCGCAAATCATGCTGCGTCACGCCCGGCTGCTGTGCGATTTTTTTGGCGAGCGAACCGCGATTCCCATGTTTCGCAAATTTTGCGGCTGGTATGTGAAAGGATTTCAGAGCGATCCAACCCTGCGAGCGCGGCTGGTGCGCATTCAAAGCCTAACGGAAATGGAAGAAATTCTCAGCAGCATTCACATCGACGAAGCATATCCCGCCGGTTTTGCGCACCTGCCCCGCGGCAAAAGCAGTCTTCCCCAAAAAGTCGCCCTGCCGCCCGGCTACCTCTCTGATTTATCCGATGACTCACCGCCCGCCGCCGAAGCGGAAGCCGCGATTTCCGGCGGATAAGCGTAAATTAACGAGAATTCGACATCTGTTATTTTCAATAAAAAATGGATCACAAAATGTCATTTCCGCAT
>CAYVDX010000115.1:0-2662 GCA_964450485.1 uncultured Calditrichaceae bacterium | reverse complement strand
GCATGTTTTTGCCGCAGGCATCCCTTTGGGAAAGCGGAAATCCATCATTTCAAATTTGCTGATTGTAACGTTTTGCTGTGCTATTTACAGACAGGGTAAATTTAGGGAATCGCGCATAGGAGAACTCACCCCCCGGCCCCCTCTCTTGGCAAGAGAGGGGGAGAATGCAGATAGAACTTAAACAGTTTTGCATATTTTTGACCCAGAAAGCCCCCTTCTCTTTCAAAGAGAAGGGGGTTGGGGGATGAGTTCCGATACATAACATGGCTAGCACAGCAATCTGTTATAACCAGAAAATTTGAAAAACAGTAGATTCCGGCTAAAAGATTGCCGGTTGATAATCCCGTCCAACGGGGAATGACACTTTCCAAGCGCCTTTTCTTGCTTACGTCGAACAGATGTTAAATTTTGGAAAAAAATTACACAATCCGGCAAGCAGCATGACATTCCGTCTCGCTCGGATTTGTTGGCTTGAAATTATTTTAACCGTGCGGTCAAACGAATATTTGTTATGCGTAACCATTATTAAAAATTGAAACTTAGCGTCGTATTTTAAAGACGCATGACAAATTGCACAATGGTAAGCCGTTGAAACGGCTAATTCGTTTTCCATTTCTCATTAACACCGGGCTTAAACCTTGTCTTAATAATGGTTTACGGCGACCGCTAAACCGTTTCAACGGTTTCAAGAACATGTCGAAAAGCGCACTTTGTCATGCGCCTGTATTTTAAAATGCTTTTGAAACATGATAAAATGACTTTTAAAAGTTGAAAACGTGGTACGCATCTTGCCAAAATATATTTTTAGAACGATGATCTTTGAAAATTTGAAACGGAGGAAATAATGATGAATATCGAACGAAACATTTACCTGCCGGCGCTTGCGCTGGGTTTGCTGCTGGCCGTCGGCTCTTGGCAAACCGCACTGGCGGATGATTCGGCGACGAACGTTTCCGCCATCACCGTCACCCGCGGGCCGTATCTGCAAATTGGCACGCCCACCAGCATTGTGGTGCGTTGGCGCACCCAAACCGCCGGCGACAGCCGAGTGCGATTCGGCACAGACGTCAACAATCTCGATCAAATTGCCGACGTCGCCGCCAGCACCACCGAGCACGAAGTGAAACTGACCGGGCTTTTGCCCAAAACCCAATATTTTTACGCCGTGGGAAACAGCAGCGACGATTTGGCAACTTCCCCGGATTATTATTTTGTGACCGCGCCGCCGGTGGGCACGCGACAAAACACACGCATCTGGATTTTAGGCGATTCCGGCACCGGCGATCAAAATGCCAAAAATGTTCGCGACGCCTATTTTGCATTTACCGGCACGCGCCACACCGATTTGTGGGTGATGGTCGGCGACAATGCCTACAACGACGGAAAAGACAGCGAATACCAGCAAAATATGTTCAACATTTACCCGACCATGCTCAGCAAGTCGGTCATCTGGCCGGCCTTTGGCAATCACGACGGGCACAGCGCGAACTCAAACACGGAAAGCGGGCCTTTTTACAACATTTTTACGCTGCCGCGCAACGGTGAAGCCGGGGGCGTCGCCAGCGGCACCGAAGCTTATTACGCATTTGACTTCGCCAATATTCATTTTATTTGTTTGAACTCGCATGATATTGATCGCTCTCAAACCGGGCCGATGCTGCAATGGCTGACCCAGGATTTGGCAAATAACACCCAGGATTGGACCATCGCGTATTGGCATCATCCGCCCTACACCAAGGGCAGCCACGATTCCGACCGGGAAACGCAGTTGATTCAAATGCGCCAAAATGCCCTGCCGATTTTGGAATCCAATGGCGTGGATTTGGTGATTTCCGGGCACAGCCACGCTTACGAGCGGTCATTTTTGCTGGATCAGCACTACGGCATGTCCGGCACGCTGGATTCGAGCATGATTTTAGACGGCGGCGACGGCCGATTGGATGGCGACGGAAATTACGCGAAAGCGACGGTTGGGTCGGCGGCGCACGAAGGCACGGTTTATGTCGTGGCCGGCAGCTCCGGGAAAACCGGCGGCGGTTCGCTCAATCACCCGGCAATGTTTATTTCCCGAAGAATGCTTGGCTCGGTCGTTTTGGACGTCGATGGCGATCAACTGGATTTGACGTTTTTGGATAAAAATGCCAATCGCCAGGATTATTTCACCATGATCAAGGGCGGCGGCGTGGTGAGCATTGCCGGCACGCAGGTCAGCTCATTTGCCGGGCAAGCGGGGGATGGCGCGGTGGCATTGCAATGGGTGACACAGCGGGAAGTCGGCGTGGCCGGTTTTGAGGTGCTTCGGGCAAACCAGGCCGGCGGCCCGTTCACGCTGGCCGGATCATTTCACAACCGGCCGAATTTGAAAGGCGCCGGAAATTCAAATAATACCCGGCACTACACTTTTTATGATGACAATCTCATCAACGGGCAGGATTACTGGTATAAAATTGAAGTCAACGGGCTTGCCGGGGAGCGCGAAAGTTACGGCCCCATTCATACCCGGCCGATTTCCCCAACCGCTTCGTCAATCGGCGGCGGCGTTCCCAAAACATTGGCGTTGCAGCCCAATTATCCCAACCCGTTTAACCCGGTCACCACGCTTCGCTTTGATTTACCGGCAGCCGATGCGCCGTTTTACAACGTCCGCCTGGAAATTTTCGAC
>CAYVDX010000114.1:8177-9004 GCA_964450485.1 uncultured Calditrichaceae bacterium | reverse complement strand
GCTGCCCCGTCAAAGCGGGCCAGGCCGGGAAACGTAAGTTTTACATCGGATGTAAGGTAGTGTCAAAAGTTTTATGAAAAAAATGAAAATTTCAGACAGGAATTAACAGAAGGTTTTTTTAGGCATTACATCAAAGATTGATAAAAAAACGGGGAACTCAGTTTAAAGAATTCCCCGTCAATCTTCGATGGATCGGTTATCCCTGGCAGGTTGCTCCTCAGCAGAGCCTGCTTCCGTTTCACCGATCCAATAAAGATAGTGAAAATTAAGCAGAAAGAATAATTGTTCTTTGAAATTCGGAGGAATCAGGCAGCCATCGAGATGATTTTAAGCCATTTTCCTTGGATGGTGTGAAGGTTCTGAAGCTCAGGAAGCTCTACGGGTGTTTTATAATTGAGCGATTTATGCGGTCTTAAGAAGTTATAATGAGTCACAAAGAGCACCAGTTTGGCGACGGCGCCGCTGATGCAGCCAAAGCCATTTTGAGACTGGGTGTGATATTTATAGGTTCGGTTAAGGCGTTCGATCATCTGTTTGTAAGCTCTGTATTCTTGGGATTCTTCATCTAAGTTTTCCAGACCGATCACATTTTTCAAGACTAATTTAAGTGTTTCTGATTGAGCATTGAGAAAGTGAGTTCCGGCCTGATAGGATGGATTGCCATCGGTCACCAAGGTGATATCTTGTTTTTCCCTGGCAGTGCGCAACGCCTCTACCATGGCAGTTATTGCCGGTTTTGCCCCACGGTTATCCGAGAAGTGATAAGATATGATTTTCCTGGAAATCGTGCCAATAAAAAACCAGGCGTAATGCCAAAGACCTTTGAC
>CAYVDX010000114.1:0-8167 GCA_964450485.1 uncultured Calditrichaceae bacterium | reverse complement strand
CGTCACCGGCATTGATGTCATCGATTTCGCCTTTATGCTTTAGATTGAACTGATGGCAGTAATACGCTGCCGTTTGAGTATAGTTTAGCACGGTCTGGTATGAAACCTTTATGTTCCAGATATTGCGTAACATGTGCGCTGTTTTACGGGCGGTTATGGCATAGGAAATATGCAGAGTAAGGATGAGGGCAAAGATATTCATGTCGCTGTGGATTTTATGCAAATCAACTTTCGGTTTGTGGGGTTCGGCTACTTTCAATTCTCCCGGTGTATAATGATATTCGCGATACTGGTAGTTGATTTTAAACTGGGATGAGCGTTTTTCTCTGAGGGCTTTCTCGTCGGCATTGAGTGCGGCTAACTTTTCTTTGCGATGTGAACAGTTTCGGTTAGGACATTTATAGATGGTGACTTCACCGCGTTGCTTCCAGGAGAAAAGCGCCTTGAAACAATAGGGACAAAAGTATTTAACCTTGTTGAGAAATCTTTTATGAAGCTGAAAAACCCCTGAACAGACTTTGCATTTTAACTGGGAGCGCTTCTTGCCATCATTGAAGTAAATGTAGATGCTGGGAGCACCACAATGCGGGCACTCGCTATGCTGGGGAACACGATTTTCGGGGTTTCGTGCATTTACAGGATTGAGGGGTTTACCATGCCTGGCTTCATGGTCAGTTAACAACGTTTTGAAATTTAAGTTTTTTTTGGCTTAACAATATCAGCCGCATCAAGCGGCGCCAAAGGATCAACGCTAAAATTACGGTAATGAGGATGTTTCTCTTTGAATGCATCTTTGGGTTTAATATCAGGATTCTCATCATTCAATACTCTAATGAGTTGGTCAACGATGTTCAGAATCTCTTCACGGCTGAAACGCTTGCAAACCCAAACAATAAAACGCTGAATACTCTTCATTGCCTTTCTCCGAGGTATAATCAGCATGAAAATACTCCCTTCAAGAAGGGGAGACAAGAGAAATTAACAATAAATAAATGGAAATGATAGACTTAAACTATTCAATGATCAATAACTTTTGACACTACCTGCAAATAATTGAGGATATAATAATGAACGAAAAAATTGCCAGGAAAATGACGACCCTGGGCTTTACGCAGTACGAAGCGCGTGCGTATATCTGCCTGTTGCAGAACTTTCCGGCAACCCGCTACGAATTGAGCAAAAAAAGCGGCGTGCCGCGCTCGGCGATTTACGATGTGATTCAACGGCTGGAAAATTTTGGCGCGGTAAATGCGATCTCCACGAAGCCGGAAAAATACGTGCCGCTGCCGCCGGAAAAATTCGTCGAGTTGCTGGAAAATCGCTATAAAAGTCAGATTCAGGAATTTTACGAAAGCGTTTCCACCCTGGATGTTGACATCGAAACCGAGAACTTGTGGAACATCACCGGTTACCGGAATATGATTCTGAAAGCCAAGGAGATGATCAATTCGGCGAAAAAGGAAATTTATATTTCCACCTGGAACCGCGAGATTCAGGCGTTAAAAGATGAGTTGAAGGCAGCGGTTGAGCGCGGGGTAAAAGTGGTCATTTTTTCATTTACCAAAACCGTGGATTTTGGTCTCGTTTACAGCTACGGGTTGAAAGAAAGTGATCTTGCCAAAGCCTGGGATCACAAAATTATCCTTGTGCGGGACATGGACGAATTGCTGATGGGCGAAGCCAACAAGGAATTCCCGCAAAAAGTCGCCTGGACGCAAAACAAGGCGATTGTGATGATCGCGGCAAATCATATTATTCTGGATATTACGCTCTTTGGCTTGCGGCTGGGCGTGGACATCGGCGAAGCAGTCATCGAGCAGCATCCCGGAGAACTGGCGCTGCTGGGACGTTTGCTCCGGGAACAATTTCCCAACAATCCCATGTTCGATGATGAGCATAAAATGGAAGACTTGAATCACTACCACCCCTTTCCGGCAAATTCGCGTAAGGAGGAGGTAAAAGAAAACGAGAAACACGATACGTAATTTGTGAAAAAACTTAATCTTATGCAGCACACATCACGTTTTCTGTTTTCAGGGGGCGAAACCGGGAGATGGCATCATCCCGGTATTTTCAACCAACATTTTTAAAGGGAAGGCATTATGAAGGTTTTCAAATTTTTGCTTATAAGCCTGGTGCTTTCAATGACGACGGTTGCGCAGGTTGTCGTGACAGTACCGCAATTTTCCACGGAAAATGATTCGATTAAAATTATTTTCGACGCTGCGCAAGGCGACCAGGGATTGATGGGGTTTACGGGCAGCATTTACGCGCATACCGGGGTAATAACCAACAACAGCGCATCTCCCTCTGATTGGAAACATGTGATCGGTCAATGGGGCGATAACAACGTTCAACCGCAATTGACGAACATTGGTCCGGATTTGTATGAATTGAACATCGGTTTTCCCCGGCAGTTTTACAATGTTACAAATGTCAATGAGCGTATTTTAAAACTTGCTTTTGTATTTCGCAATGCCACCGGCAGCATTACCGGCCGGGATGTGGGCGGGGCGGATATTTTTGCGGATTTGTTTGAGCCGGGCATTGCGGTCGTGCTGATCGAACCTCAAATTTCATTGCGGTTTGGCGACCCCCGTCGCACGCCCGTTTTTGCCGGGCAGGATGATACCGTGCGCGTGACCGTAAAAGCAGCCGGCATCGGCGTGCAGCCTGGAGAACTATCAATCGTCGTGAACGGCAGCCTTGTTTCGCAAACAAGCAGTGATTCATTGAGTTATGATTTTTTTGCCGCCGATCATCCCCTGGGATTTAACACGATTCAAGCCATTGCCCGGGAAACCGGCGGAATGGCTGATACAACGACATTGGAAATTATGGTTCAACCGCCTCCGACGGACGCGCCGCCGCCAGCAGGCATTCAGCCGGGAATTAATTATGACGCAAATCCCACCACGGTCACGTTGGCATTGTTTGCGCCATTCAAGGCGTTTGTCTATGTTATCGGCGATTTCAACGATTGGAAAGTTGATCCCGATTTTTACATGAATCGTTATTCACCGAGCGGCGACAGCACACTCTGGTGGATGACCATCGGGGTCAGCCCGGGAACGGAATATGCCTTCCAATACCTGGTTGACGGCGATCTGCGCATTGCCGATCCGTTTACCGAAAAAGTGCTCGACCCCTGGAATGACAGTTCCATACCAGGCGTGACATATCCCAATCTAAAAGCTTATCCACAGGGAAAAACCGCGGAACCGGCCTCGATTCTGCAAACCGCGCAGGCGTCATTTACCTGGCAGTACAGCGATAGCTTTCAGCGGCCGGCAAAGGAAGAATTGATCATTTACGAATTGCTGACGCGCGATTTTATTGCCCGGCATGACTACCCAACCTTGCTCGACACCCTGGATTATTTACAAAACCTCGGCGTCAACGCCATTGAATTGATGCCGTTTAATGAATTTGAAGGCAATTCCAGTTGGGGGTACAACCCGTCGTTTTATTTTGCGCCGGATAAATATTACGGAACGGAAACCGCCCTCAAATCCTTCGTTGATGAATGCCATCGCCGCGGCATGGCTGTGATCATGGATATGGTGTTGAATCACTCTTTCGGGCAATCGCCCTTGGTGCGCATGTATTGGGACGCTCAAAACAACCGACCTTCGGCGGAAAATCCCTGGTATAACCAGGTTTCGCCCAACCCGTTTTTTTCCTTTGGTTTCGATTTTAATCACGAAAGTCCGCACACAAAAGCATTTGTGGATCGCGTCAATCGCCATTGGCTAACCGAATATCGCCTGGACGGCTATCGCTTTGATTTTACCAAGGGATTTACCAACACGCCCGGCGATGGCAGCGGATTTGATCAATCGCGGATAAACATTTTAAAACGAATGGCGGACGCAATTTGGCGGGAAGACAGCACCGCGTATGTGATTTTGGAGCATTTCGCACATAACAGTGAAGAGAAAAATTTGGCAAATTACGGCATGTTGCTCTGGGGAAATATGAATTACAATTATAACGAAGCGACCATGGGCTATCACGACAACGGCAAATCGGATTTTTCCCGCGGTTACTACGGCGCGCGCAGTTGGGATGTGCCACATTTGGTCACCTACATGGAAAGCCACGATGAAGAGCGTTTGATGTATAAAAATTTGCAGTTCGGCAATCAATCCCCGGACGGCGGTTATAATGTGAAGAATTTTGTCACCGCGATCAACCGCAATAAGATGGCCGCGGCGTTTTTTCTCACTTATCCCGGTCCCAAGATGATTTGGCAATTTGGCGAATTGGGTTATGATATTTCCATCGATAATCCCTGCCGGGTGTGTGAAAAACCGATCCGGTGGGAGTACCTGATGGATATTGATCGCAATCGCTTGTATCGCACTTATCGGGCCTTGCTCACGCTTCGTCGGGAAAATGAAGTTTTTCGCAGCCCGGCTACCCAGGTGTTGTGGGATTTGGCCAAAAGTTCCGGACTAAAAACAATCAGCTTGCGACATCCCGAAATGGACGTCAGCATCGTCGGTAATTTTGGCGTTACTACTGGCGTCATTTCCGGCAATTTTGATCATAAAGGCGTATGGTATGACTACTTTAGCGGCGACAGCATCGAAGTATTTTTTCCGCAACAAACCGTTAGCCTGGAACCGGGCGAATTTCATATTTTTACGGATTCACTGCTGCCGACGCCGGACGTTGACCTGCTGACCGCTATCGGTGATGAAGCATCCGGCGCGCCGCCGGTTCACTTTGAACTGCGGCAAAATTATCCCAATCCCTTTAATCCAACGACCACCATTGAATTTCAAATTCCGGTGCAGACGCGGGTAAAAATTACCGTTTTTAACCTGATGGGTCAGCAAATCAGTGTCCTCGCGGACAAAAATTATGCCCCCGGAAAGCATCAATTGATTTGGGATGCCCGCACTGACGCCGGAAACCCGGCGGCCAGCGGTTTTTACTTTTTGCAGATGAAAGCCAACGGATTCGTGCAGTTCCGCCGGATGCTTTTGGTGCGGTAAACCGTGAGGGTTTCCAAAACCCTCAAGATTTTTCTACAGCGCCAAACCGCCGGGGTTTTATGCAACAGTTACTAAACTTCCAAAGTTTTAGAAACCCTGGATGTTTTAGGGGACTTTCTCAAACACAGCGCCAATTTTTCGATTTCGATCCAGGCGAACCGTTAAATGCGGGGACGGCGGAAATGAACGATCCGTCCAGCGAACAAATTGGTAGCCGGGCAGCGGCTTTGCCGTAAGCGTGACCGGAAAATCCTGAAAATACTTTCCACGCCAGGGAAATTCCGAAGCTAAAATGGAATTAATTTCAATCTCTCCACCGCCATTCGGCGTAACCCGCAATTCGATGGTTTGTGTATCGCCCAAATGCAGCTCCTCCTGAAAATACTTGTGAATAATTTCCGGTCGCTTGCGGATAAAATTGCGGATGCCCGCCACCCGAATCGCGAGATAGCTGGAATCGACACGCCATTTTTTTAATTCAAAATGCAGATCCGGCTGCAAGGTTTGCACGATTTTTTCATACACCGGCATGGCCTTTTGCGGCGATAAATCGTCATTTAAATAATCGCAAAATCGCCTCACAAATTGTTGGCGAAAATTTGCGTTTTCCAACGCCCGCCACAAAATTTGGCTGTATTTCAAATTCCGCGCCTGGTCGCGATAGCCTTTTTTGAAATCCCATTTTAAATCGTGACGCAGCATTTTGCGGGCCGCCCAGGCAAGGGTATTGTGGTTGATTCCCTGTTTGCGCAAAAAGGTCGCGTCGGCGTCCCAGGCAATCCAGCGCCACAGACTGTCGGGCGTTTCTTTTTTTCGGTAAACGTAAACGTTGTAATGCGGCCAATCCAGGTTGGCGGCGTAAATATTGTATAACCAATACCTTAGAAAATCGTCAATATCTAATTGGCGTTTAAATTTGCGATAATTTTCTTCGGATTCAAGGCTGTGCTTTTTAAATGTTTGTCGGAATTTTTTCCAGTTTTTCGCTTTTCCGAGGATGGCGTCTCTGCGTTTGTAGAGCAAATCGTAATCGCCCCGGCCGAATCGCCGCTCCAAAAAATCTTCGTCGATCCGCTCACGGAGATAATAAATGCCCCAAATTTTGCCGTTCAGAAACAAAAGCGCCGGGCTTGATTGCGACGCTGTTCCGCCGGATTTGAGATACAGGCTGTTGAATAATTCATCCCGCAGCGCAGCGGTGATGCGCCCCCCGGCGGCGCGGAGAACCACGGTCCGCTCGCCGGAAAATCCCGTTTGGCGCAGAATTTCCGGAATACCCGCATCATCACGGCCTTGCGGATGAAAACGAAATCGAAACGATTTTTTCCAGGCTTTGCGCGTCCAGTTGCCGTGAATTCTAAGCGCACCGGCGACGCTGAGTTTGCGCTGCTGCGCTTCATCGAAATACTCAATATTCGCGGCGCGTTCCCACTTCGGCCCGCGCTCGTGCGGATGCACGTAAATGCCGCTGTTTTTGTTCCACAAATTCACCGGATCCGTGACCAGCGAAACGATCGGCAAATGAATGTTTTTATTGATGATATACGTATGCGTGACTGTTTTGCCCAAACCTGTATCGGGATGATATTCCCGGATTCGCAGAACAGTTGTGCTATCAATGTAGATCGGTTTTCGGTAAATTGAGCTGCTTTCTGTGGGGGTGCGGTTATCGAGGGTGTAATACAAAATCGCATCGGGACGGGCGGCGGTTAGCCGCACGGTAACGGGGCGTTCGTAACATCCGCCGGAAATATCCGGGATAGGGGAGGGGACGCCGGAAGCTTGCGAGACGTCCAATGTCGCATCAATCGCATCGGTGAGCGGGAGGTGAAATTTGTTTTTGAATTTGGATGCACTCAAGTAATTTAGACTGCGCGCCTGCGCTAACACCTTGTTTCTTAATGAATTGTTTTCAAATAATGCAACCGTTGAAAAAAGCGCAATTGCCAGAATGATGAGCTTGGTAATCGGTTTCATTTTTGATATTTACTGAATGCGGGTTGACATTTGGAAATCATCGGTATATTTTACAAGTGTTTCATTTTTAACTACAAAATAGTTTTCGCTTACGATTGAGTCCCATGGAAACAACACCCGCTTCAGCACGTCGTCGTTTATTAATCGATTTAGCGCGCCGGCGCATTCGTCCCGGATCGGGAAGTCATATCAAATTTCTGAAAAAAAGGACAACCAACATGAAATGGCCTGACCTAAGCAGCGCACTGTCCCCGGTCTTATTTGCCGTTGTGGGCGCCGTTGCCACACGGCTCTATATGCCGGAACGCGCCACTCGGGATTTGGATATCATCATTTCCATACACGACGCCGCCGCGGCGCATCAAAAGTTAATCGCGGCCGGTTTCAAACATAAAGGAACGCTGACCATTGGCGGAAAAACATGGGAAACGCCCGAGGGCAACCAGATCGATATTTTAGAAGGCAGGGAAGAATGGTGGCCGGCGGTCATCAAAGCGGCTCAAGCCAACCGCGATGCCCAGGGCTTGCCCATTATACCGCTGCCATTTTTAATTTTGATGAAATATAACGCCTCCCGCGTTCAAGACCTCGCTGATATTTCCAGAATGCTTGGGCAGGCAAATGCCGCTGCCTTAACAGAAATACGAGAACTTTTTGCCAAATATCTGCCGGACGAGCAAGATGACCTGGAAAGCCTGATCGAGCTTGGCCGGTTAGAATTTCAGCAAAAAACGCGTCGTTGCGAATGATCTGTTTTTAAAAAAGCCCGCCCTGTTTATTGTAATACACATTCAACTTTTGGATCGGCACATCCTTTTTCAGTTCGGAGAAAAGCCCGTTGATGCTGTCGCCATTCATGCCCGAAAAACTGTAGTGGATGGTGGTCAGATTTTCCGCAAAAGAAACGCTCTCCAGCTTGCCGTTGGTCAATTTTGCGCTCAACTGTTGAATGACTCTTGCTTTGACTGCATCGTCGTGCTGCCCGTTGAGCGTGATCAAAATGGCGCCCTGTTTTCGCTTGGAACCGCGGATGCGCGGCAGGTATTTGACGATGAGCAGCAGCGCGGTTGCCAACCCCAGCAAAACGCCTAATAAGATAAACTGAAAAGTTGCACACACCACCGATCCGGCAATCAGCAGCATGATGAATCCCACTTCCTCGGGATCCTTGACCGGGGTGCGGAATC